>DATGHL010000003.1 GCA_035308025.1 Candidatus Binataceae bacterium | reverse complement strand
CCGCACTTTGGCGACCGCGGGCAGGCAACGCTACGGAGGAACAAAGGAGTAGGCGCTTGGTTAGACCAGGAACCCAGAGGAACCGGCGATGTCGGCCTCGAAGACGATGAGGACATCAGCGGAAACCATCCAACCGACGCGTCGCACTACGTCGGCGACCGCCGGCCAAGAGAGCGCAACCATTCGAGGAAGACTGGCGCCGCGATGAAGACGCTGGGACAATTCCTGATAGAGAGACGCAAGGCGCAGGGGCTCAGCCAGAAGGAGTTTGCGGCGCTGATCAAGAACCGTGACGGCAAGCCGATTTCAGCGACCTACCTGAATTACCTCGAACACGACCGCGGCAAGCCGCCCGACTACCTGCTCGACCAGTTCGCCGATGTCCTGAAGGTGGAGCGCGACATGCTGTATTTCTGGGCGCAGCGAATGCCGCCCGACGTTTGGCCGGACGAGGCGAATGAGGAGCAGGTTACCGCCGCGTACCGTGCTTTCCGGCGCGAGCTCAAAAGTAAAGGAGGGGGGAAAGGTGGGAAACGATCATGAAAATGATTCCGGACCGGAGCGGCCGTTTTCCCCAGCGTCCGTTTTATGAAACCGAGGAGCTTGAGGAGGAGTGCGAGAGTATCATCGAGTCGCTCCTGCTAAGCCGGTACGGGCAGTACGCGATTCCGATCCCGACCGACGCGTTTGTTGAGCTGGTAGAGCGCGAAACGGCCAAGATCGACCTGTACTGCGATTTGAGCGCGGAAGGGGAGGAAGTGCATGGCGTAACTGAATTCTTCCCCGGCCAGAAGCCTCACGTGAGCATCGCGCGAGAGCTGTTGTTCCAGCACTGGCGGGAGCATCGCAAGCGGAGCACGCTGCCGCACGAGTACGGCCACGTACACTGGCATGCGTGGTTGTTCGACCGCTACTGCAGCCGGCAGGAGCGCCACAAGTGTTTGCGAGGCCAGATCGTACCGACCGATGGGATCTATTGGATGGAGTGGCAGGCCGGCTACATCTCGGGCGCGATGCTGATGCCGAGAAGTCGGATGCAACTGCATGTCGCCGCGTTTCATTCCGAGCGCGGCATTGACGGTCAGCTTGCGGTCAACTCGATTGAAGGGCAGGTACTGATTCAGCGCACGAGCGAGTTGTTCAACGTATCGCCCGAAGCTGCGAGCGTCCGTCTGCGGCAGCTCGGCCATCTACTGTCCTAATGGCACTTTAGTAGCCTTATTGGTTAACTCGAAGAACCCAAAATTTCGTAGCTGCTCGGGCGAAGACGCTCACCGGCGGCTAAACCCTTGGGTTTTGCGATTTAATCAAAACATCCGCGGTATCGGGGCGATGTCGGTACAGCCGCAAAGGCTCCAGCGAAGGCCTCTTTCTTGCCGTCGCACAAGCCAGAATTCGAGATTCGTCGATTGAGGCGGCGAGTCGTCGTCGCCGGCGGCGTCGTCGCCCAACTGGTCCGGTTTCCTTATGGGTTCGCTAGCCGCCGCTTTTGATTTTCTTAATCAGCCCCAAGATTTGGCCCTGATCGATGCCATCGGTCTCGGTACTTGTGAGCAGCATACCGTTCGGGCCGCCGCCTTCTTCTTCGAGGTCGATCCCGTTCCCGCGATACCATTCTAGCTTCAATTTCCATTTCCGCTCGTATTCTGCATCGCCGAGCATACCAAGATGCTCCCAGAACCAAGTCACGCCGGTGTCGGCATCCTCGATCGTGAAATCCGGATAGCGCCGCGTGTTGTCCTTGCCGATGTAGGGACGCTCGTATTCATACTCGATACCGGCTGAGGCGAGTTCGTTGGCGATGATGACTTCGGACTTGGAGATCATCAGTTCGCCGCGACGGGAGCGGTGAATGTGCTTGTTGTCATAGACGCGCTGTCCAACCCGAACCGGCTCCGGCGGCTCGAATAGATTGGTCAGCCTGCGGGCTGCATCGGAGAGATGCCGGTAGTCAAGCAGCTCGTTCGGCTCGCCCTGACAAAACAGGATCAGACGCGAATTCTGGCGCGTGAGGGCGGTGTATAGAAGTTCGCGCGACAGTATGCGGCAGGGATTGGGCAGCACCACAAACACCTTATCGAATTCGCTGCCCTGTGCCTTGTGGACGGTGAGGGCGTAGGCGAGCTCCAGCAATCTCCTATCTTCGTTCAGATCGTTCTCCCAGTACGTGTAACGATAACCGGGTTGCGATGAGAGAGTGACCTGCAGGTTGTCGAGACTGATGTTGCTGCCCTTCTTTTTGAATGGCCCGGTGACAATGCCGATTTCACCGTTGGCGACGTATTTTTAAGTGGCTCATTTCCATCCTTGTCTTCCTTTGGGAAAACGCTGTAGCGCCGGTGATTGCCCAGATTGATCACCTTGTCGCCGTAAATGATCCCGTCGCTTCCCATTGGCGAGGCGGTTTTCGCAAATCGTCGATCCTCGCTCTGAGCGCGTTTGCGTGTCACGCCGCGAAATCCGCTCTGAATGAGTCGGTTCAGGATCAGAGTCCCCGCCGCTTCACCTTTGACGGGTGACAAGACCTGCCATTTGTCGGCTGCCGGTCCCGCCGACCAGAAATTGAAATAGACGTAGCCGCCGCTTTCGGTGCCTCCGAGCGCTTGCAGCGCAAACGACTTTTCCAGATCGTTCTGGTCAACATCCAACTCCTCGCCGATGACCTTTGGCAGCAGGGACGCCAAATGGGATGGCGAAGTCCAAGGGCAGATGCGCAAATGATCGCCGCAGTTTCCTTCGGCGAGTTTGGAAATGATCTCGTCGCCACCAGGTCCGCTCGGGCGGCCGCTGAACAGTTCGGCCAGTTCCAGATCCTGGCGGTGAGCGCCTTTCTGGCGGCTGCCGATCGTGAGTTCTGCGTAACCTGCGGATACGCGGGGCTTGCTCACCGGGAATGTTTCCGGCGCGAGAAGCTTGACGATATCGATGAAAGGCCGGCCGGCACCAATCGGCGGAAGCTGGCTCGGGTCGCCGACCAGTATAATCCTGTCAACTCCGCTCAGACTGTCGAACAGAGCCGCCAGTTGATCCTCGGTGAGCATCGAGGACTCATCGACAATCACCGTCTTGCAACTTGAATATCGCTCGACGTCGCCGATAACGCGGTAACTCTGCGTTGCTTCGTTGTATCGATTCGGGCGCAGAAACTGCGCGAGCGTCCGGGCCTCGACGCCCGTTGCCTGTTGCAGGCGCACGCGCGCCTTTCCGGTTGGCGCCAGTAGCAGAACGCCCCGTTGCTGGATAGGCGCGGCCCGGCACAGAAACTTCAGCAGCGTCGTCTTGCCGGTTCCGGCAGCGCCTATCAGCACCGAGAATCTTGATGAGGCAAGTTCGGTCAGCGCCGCCGCCTTCTCATTGCGCCCGCGATCTTCGAGGGAACCCTTCGGCGCGGACATATCCTTGAATTCGCGGTCAATCTCCCTCCGCCAGTCGATATTGACCGTGAGACGCTTCCCCATCTTGACGCGCTTTTGCACCGATGATGCGATGACCTCGCGCGTCATGACGAGACGATCAATTTGGTAGGCCAGCTTGCCATTCTCCAGCGCGCACGGCGCGATTACCGGCGCGAGTTTATCGCCGTAAATCTCGTATTGGTCTTCGGTCGCTGGTAGCGAGGGGCTGAGATTGAATTTCTTAAGCCGCGCGATTATCTCCTCGCGCGACAGCAGCGTATGGCCTTCCACCGCCGCGTCTTCCAGAACCGCCGCCGTCGCGGACCGCAGGCGCCTACCATCGACCGGCCCTGACAACACCGACGGTGCGGGAATGGGATGGGCGTCTGCTACCGGCTTTTCTGGGAAGGCACCCTGATCGATGGTCCGAAACGCGATGGGTTCCGGCTGCAAGCGGTCGCATTCGTAGAGCGCGTAAGGATTCTTCAGGATTGCCGCATCGCTGATTTCGTCATTGGCAAGCCGAAGCCCGGCTGTGTTGCGCGCCGCGGGGTCCCACCACCGAGAGGCTTGGTCAAAGGTAATATCGAAACGCGCGAGCAGCTTCGCCAGCGCCATACGCGTTTTGCCTCGGTCGCTGGAGAGATACTTCCATGTGTCCACGAACCCTGCGACTTGGACCTTTAAGTCGCCCGGGAGAGTCTTTGGGTTTTTCACAAGCGCTGCGAGCACCAGCCATGGATCGCCGTTCTCTCCTGCCGCCTCCCAGCACTGATATGCGAGCTGATAGCCGTATTCGACGCCCATGGCGCACAGGATCGAACCCAATCCCGGATAGGGGCCGCGCAAAAGCCACAATTCTCCAAGGCGCTGATCGATCCACTTTAGTTGCGCTGTCCAGTCGCCGCCGAACCGCTCATTGTAAGCGGTCAGCGCTTCCTTCACCGAAAGCAGCCCGGCAATCGCGCTTGTCGGCGTGACGTGCTCGCTCGCGTATGAGAATTCGTTCCGATATTCCTCCGGCACAAAGGCGATGCAGTCCCGCGGATCAAGATCGGCGTTCTTTTCGCATCGGCTCAGCAGGTCATGATAGGGAAGCAGGACTCCGTCCCCGCCGTTGGGACGAATGCTATGGCACACCGACCGCTCCCACAGATAGGAGCGGATGGGAACGTTCTTTGGCGGATCGTAGTCCCATTCCTGAAGGTCGCCAATCGATGTGATGCGTCCGACGCCGACGATCATCCACTGGTCGTCGTCAATGAGCGGCGTGCGCTTCGCATAGACGAAAATCAGGCTGCGTTTCGGTTCGAGCGCTCCAAAAAACGCATCCAACAATGCCTTTTGATTGGCGTGACCTTGAATCCATGGCCTCTTGTCGAGCCAATCCGGCTCCTTAGGTTCGTAATCGGGGCGAGAGTCTATGCCGTAGCGCTCGGCAAGCGACTGGTTGTCGCTTTTGCCTTTGCGCCATTCCGCACCCCACGCCCTGTCTTTCAATAGCCAGCCGAACGGCGTTGCGGCGGCGGAGAAGGCGGGGTGCATGAACGGCGTATTTAGGATGTGCTTGTGATGGTCACTGGTCTTCGCATACGCGTGACGTGCCAGCCGCCGTTGCGGCTTGGGCGACAGGAAGTTCACGCGCTCGGCAAAGCAGGGCGGCACATTCTCGTCGGGAATGTCGCTGAGGAGCTGTCCGGCGTAACGCTCTTCAGCCGCTTCGTTCTTCGTCGAGCCAATGCGGTTAAGGGCCAGACAGCTCGAATTCAGCTGCGGTGACCGGCAGACCGTGCCGTCCCAACCGGCATCGTGCCACGGAACGCGAACGGACAGATGCCGTAGCGGAATGCGGGCGCCGCGTTCTGTTTTCGCCATCGCTTGGCCCCTTCTGGTCGTTCCCCGACAGGTTCAGGTCAGGGTACGGCGCGCCAGACGCGCAATCAACATGCGCGTCTTGCGATTACGGGAAACGTATGATCTCGAAAAAGAATTACATTCTTCGATTACGAGGCCCTTGACACGCGCCTCTTTTCTTCGCTACAACGATTGCACACTTTCAAAATCTCGGAGTTTCGGAGTTATCTCATCGAGGCTCGGGATTTTGGTGAAGAAGGTCGGCGACGGAGTAGAGGCGAGCCGGTCATGTCGCGAAGCCACGATGAGTTCCTGTGGCGACGAGCCGCGGAACTGCTGGAAGTCGAGAGGCTGCTCGAAGGCAAGCCCCAGGAGCTGTCGGGCAACTACGACGGCGCCACTGGCGCCTGCCCTTTGTTTGCGGACTTCGGCGCGGGCGGCATGCGGGCGCTGGGGGTCAGGTTGCCGGCGGCGCAGGTGGAGACGGCGATCCGGTTCCTCGCGGCGGCCAACGGCAAGGCGATCGACGCAGGCGCTCCCTTCCTGAATCTGGTCCTGCCCAACGGCGCGCGGTTTTCGGCCTGCCTGCCGCCGGCGTCGGACGGACCCACCTTTTCTATCCGGCTGCACTGGCGGGCGGTACGTCCGCTGGCGGAATTCATTGAAGCGCCGTGGCGACTGGCGGTCATCGACCACGCCATCCGCCGCCGCGACAACATCGTCGCCATCGGCGGGACCAGCGCCGGCAAGACCACGCTGCTCAACGCGTTGATTGCGCGAGTGTCGGAACTCTTCCCCGACGAGCGGCTGGGAATCATTGAGGACGAACCGGAGTTTCGCATCGACGCCAACAACGCGATCCGCAGGATTGCGCGCGGGGGCGCCGATATGCGCCGGCACGTGCGCGAGATGCTGCGGATGCGGCCCGACCGGATCATCGTCGGCGAGGTGCGCGGCGGCGAGGCGCTCGACCTGCTGAAGGCTTGGAACACCGGCCACTCAGGCGGTTTCACCACGATTCACGCCAACAGCGCCCGCGCCGCGTTGCTCAGGTTGGAGAGTCTTATGCAGGAAGCGGGCGTGCCGGCCAATCCGAGACTCATCGCCGAGAGCGTCAATCTCTTGATTTTCATCTCCCGCCGTCCGGAGGGCGCACGCAGGATTGCGGAGATCGTGCGGGTGGAGGGTTGCGCCCCGGACGGCGGCTACCTGCTCAAGGCGATCGAGGGAGGCGAATGATGCGAACGGTTAAAGGGCTGACGGTGATTGCCTGGCTGCTGGAAGCCGCGGGCCTGGAGATGGCGGCGCTTGTATGTGTAGCTCCGCTCGAAACGCCGCGGATGTGGGCCAGGACGATGGCGTGGCGGGCGCGGGCCGCCGCGCGCGGCGAGTTTGTCTGCGTTTACGAGGGTTTGCCCCTTCTGCATCGGCCGGCGGTCCACGCCTTTCTCACAAATTGGGCGGCGCTCTGGTGGGCGGCGGGACTGTTCGCGGCGGGTATAGCGGTCCTGGCCGCCGCGGCCAGGTTGGCGGAACGGTTGAATCTCGGCCCCGAGGCCGCGCTCAGCGAGAGAACGTTGATGGTGACGATGATGGCCTGCGCGAGCGCCTTGGGCGTCCTGCTGATGCTCTGAAAGGAGACGCCGTCGTGGCTCATCGCCTTGTGAGTTTCCTGATCTGGTTAAACGCGGCGCTTCACGGCGCGCCGCTGCTGGTTCTGACGGCCGTGGTTCTGGCCGTCTGGCTTACGACCGTGTTGAACGACGGTTCTTCCGCGCTGACGGCGATTCTTACCGCCGCGCTGCTCATCTGTTTCGCCATCCAACTGGCGCTGTTGCTGGCGCCGAGGTTTTAGGAGGTGTGGTCATGCGCAAATCGATCGTTATCGTTTCGTTGCTGATGCTGAAGACCGTTCCGGCCTTCGCCTACACGCCGACGGGACTGCCGTGGGACGGGCCGCTGACGATGTTGATCAATGGCATGCAGGGCGGACTCGCCCACGCGATGCTGGCGGTCGGGATCATCGTCGCCGGCATCGGCTGGACCTTCTGGCAGGAGTTCGGCCCGGCGGCCAAGGCGCTGGTCGGCGTAATCGCCGGCGGCGCGCTGGCAGGAGCGGCGCTGGAGATCATGACCTATCTGGGTCTGGCGGCGGTGATTCACTGATGCGCGCGCGGATTCATCAGTCGATGACAAGAGCGCCGCTTTTGGGCGGCGGTCATCCGCGCCTGACGGTCATCAACGCGGTGCTGGCGCTGGCGATTCTCTCCACCGGGCTTCACTGGTGGACGGTCGCCCTCGCCATTGGCGTCGGACTCGGCGTGCAGTGGGCGCTTAGAGCGGCGGCGAAGCGCCATCCGGAATGGCCGATCGTCTATCTGCGCCACCTGCGCGAACCGGCGATTCGGCCGGCGCACGGGCGGGCGTGGGGCGTTCCCGAAAAGCCCAGGCCGACCGTGCCGCCGCTGCCGAGGTGGACGCCATGAATCTCTGGAAATCGAACATCGATCATTCGCTGGCCGATCTGGCGCAGGTCGGCGGCTTCTCTGCCGAGGGCGAGGCGTTCCTGAAGCCGGGCGGCCTGATGGTCGCGTGGGAGATTCGCCACGACGACTTCGAGTCGCTGGCGGCGGAGGAGGTGGACGCCATCTGCGAGCGCTTCGAAGGAGCGCTCGGGCAGTTGGGCGACATGGACATGCTGCATGTCGTTCATCACCGGCTGCCGGCGCCCAACTATCCGGAGCGGGAGTTTCCCACACACGCGGCGGCGCTGGTGGACGCCGAGCGGCGGGCGGCGTTCGGCGCCGAACGCTACTGGATCACAAAAACCCGAATCCACCTGAGCCACTACTTCCCGCCCGACGCCAGGGCGCGAGTGTCATCGGCCTTCTTCGCGGGCAGCGGAGCCTCTGGAGGCTCGGCAAGCTGGCAGTACGAGGTCGAGCGTTTCCGCGAGCGGGCGCGCGCCTTCGGCGACGCGCTATCGGGAGCCGCACAGGCAAGGCGGCTCGGCTCCGCAGAGATGTTCCACGATCTACATCTTTGCCTCACCGGACTTGAGCATCCGATCGCCCTTCCATCGGTGCTGGTTCATCTGGACGAGGCGCTGGCGGATCAGAACTTCTTTGGCGGCCTCTATCCGCGCGTCGGGCAGCTCCATATCCGGCCGGTGGCGATCAACGGCTATCCCGCCGAGACCATCCCGCAACTGCTCTGGTTCATCCTTCATGAACGCGGCCGGATGCGCTTTACGCTGCGCTGGATTCCGCTCGATGCGATCACCAGCCAGCGCCACGGCAACCAGGTGCGCGGCCAGTGGGCGCGCCGCCGCCAGGGACTGCTGCAGATCATCCTTGCCGCGATGAACGTCCCGCGCACCCGCGCCAACCGTCACGCCGACGAGATGGTCGCAGACGCCGAGGAGGTGATTGCGCGGGCCGCCGGCGGGACGCCGTTCGGCTTTCTGAGCCTGTGGGCGCACATCTTTGACGAGGACGAAGGCCGGGCCGATCTGCGGGCGCGCGAGATGGTCAGGCGGCTGCAGAACGCCGGCGCCGGCGCGCGGGTCGAGGATGTGAACGCGGTTGAGGCGTTCAAAGGCTCGCAGCCGGGTAATGGCTGGTCCGATGTAACGCGCCCATTGGTTAGCGGCATCAACTTCGCCCATCTGGCGCTGGCAAGCGAGCCGTGGCCGGGCACGCCGACGATCGATTCGCCGCATTTTCCGCCCGATACGCCCGCGCCGCTGGTCTGCTGTTCGTCGGGACATGCGCCCTTCTGGCTTCCGCCCCATTCGGGCGGCGGCGTGCTGCACATGCTGATCGTCGGGCCGACGGGCGCCGGCAAGTCGGTCCTGCTCGCCCTGATGGCGATGGCGTGGACGGGACTTCCCGGAGCGCGGGTGAGATGGATTGACCTCGACTATTCGTCGTTCGTCGCCGCGCATGCGCTCGAAGCCGACTATCGCGAACTGGGCAACGAGGGTACGCCCGCGCTCTGCCCGCTCGAGCACGCGGGAACGCCGGATGAGGACGAATTCCTGCTGGCGTTCTTCACCCGCCTGTTCGCGCGCTGGCAGACCTCGCTCAGCGCCGCGCAGCAGGATGAGCTGGCGCATTCGATCTCATTGGGAGCGGGTCAGGAACTTCGGCGCTTCCGCCATCTGGCGGGACTGATTCAGGACCTCGCGCTGCGGAGCATCCTGAATCAGTACACGGAGGCCGGTCCGTGGGGCCACATCTTCGACGGCGAGCCGGGAAGCAATCGTGATTCCCAGGTGCGCGTTTACGAGACGCGCGGATTGATGGCGCTGGGCGAGCGCGCCGCCGCGCCGGCGCTGGAGTGGCTGCTGCATGACATCGAGCGCGAATGCACCGGCGCGCCGACATTGATCTTTGTGGACGAGGCGTGGCGGCTGCTCAACGATCCGGTTTCGGCCGACTGGTTCTACGCGGCGCTCAGAACGCTGCGCAAGCGCAACGCCGGCATCGTGATGGCGACGCAGAGCGTCACCGAGATCGCGGCGTCGCCCTACTGCAATCTGCTGCTGGAGAGCTGTCCGGCGAAGATCTTCCTGCCCAACCCCGAAGCGCGCGGCGAGCACGTGCGCGACTCCTATCAGAAGCTCGGCCTGACACTACGGCAGATCGAGATCATCGCGCGGGCCGCGCCACGCTCGCAGTACTACTACACGTCGCCGCTCGGCAGCCGCCTGTTCAACCTCGATCTCGGGCCGATCGCGCTCGGGCTGTGCGGCGCGACCGGACATCCCGATCTGCGGCGCGCCCGAGAGCTGCTGGCGCGGGGCGGAGAGTTTCTGGAGGCGTGGCTGGCCGAACGCGGCGTCGGCGAATTGGCCGCGCGGCTTGGGTCGCGGACTCCAGCTTCAGAGAGGTTTCCTTTGTTTCTCAACGGAGGGGCGGCGAAGGAGGAACGCGCGTGAACATCTTATTTATCCCGCCCATTGGGCGGCGCGGAATTGTGGTCGCCTCGTTGGTCATCGGCCTCATGTTGATCGGTACGCGGGCGGCGCGGGCGCAGTTCGGCGGATCGTGCGGCTGTCCAGTGATCGTGAGCGACCCGCAGATGTACGGCCGCCAGGGCGAGCAGCTCGCGCAGGAGGGCCGCCTCGCCGATCTGGCGGCGCAGAACACCACCGCCGGCGATGCTGGCCTCTGGCAGTCGCAGCTCGGCTTCCTGAACAGCCTCGGCGGCGCGATGAGCGAATCGGGCGGCTTGTGCTACGTGGCGCCCAACGCCGCGCAGCAGTTCAAGGCGGACTTTCCGGGCGCGGCGGCCCCGCCGGTCAACGCCGCGCAACAGATGCGGCAGCTTGCCGCGCTCACGCTCGGCACGCTGGGCGGCGCGCTCGCCGTAGCGCAGCGGCAGGCGGCGCACTTCCAGTACGAAGATCAACAGCTCGCGGCGCTCGAATCCAGAAACGCGTCGGTCAGTGGACGCCTTCAGGCGGCGCAGGTCACCAACGAAATCCTGCTGGCGCAGGCCCAGCAGCTTCCAACTCATCCGCCAATTGCTTATCACGCTGATCAACGCCGAGGCGGTCGACCGCGGCGCGCGGCTCAGCACCGACGCGCAGGGCGTCGCCCAGGCGAGCCAGTTCCTGAACGCGGGAGGCGTCGAGCCATGAAGAAAACCGTTGCAATCGCGCTCGCGGCGCTGGCGCTGGCCGCGTGCAAACCGCGTCCCGGCGCGGCGCCGGCGGTAAGCCAGAACGCCATCAAGGCGCTGGGCAGCACCGTGCCCGAGCCGAGCTTCGATCGCGCCTACTGGTTGAAACAGCACGACGCCGATACGCCCGAGTGGCGGCAGGCCAAACGGCTGTGCGGGCAGACCGTGCTCGCGAATTATCCCAACTGCCTGCCGGTCAACGACATCATGCAGGCCGATCAAAAGAAAAAGGCCGAAGCCGGGCACAACGCCGCCCTGAAAATGGAGAAAATGTTCAGGCGCGGCTACCAATACGACTTCGTCCGGAAAGAATGGCTGCCCTACCGCCAGATGCAGGCTGCCGGGTGCTGGTACGCAGACGCAGACCCAAACAATTCAAAGCTAATCCAGTCCTTTTGGAAGTGTCCGGACAGCGCGGTGATCCCAAACGGCATTCCGGATCCCGATTTCAGCAAGGAGGAAGAAGATGCCACCGACTGAATTCGGCGTCTTTCAGGACGTACTCACCCAATTCCAAACCGTCACGGCGACCTGGCTGGGCGGCCTTTATCAGATCGGCACGAATCTCTTCTACATGCTCGCCACGATCGAGCTGATTCTGGTCGGGATAACCGGCACGCTGCGGCGCGACTTCGACCAGCTTGCGATCGATCTGGTCCGTACCGTCGCCGGCGTAATGGCGATGTTCACGCTGTTCAAGTACGGACCGGACTTCCTGCAAAACGGCGTGATCCTGAGCTTTACCGGTTGGGCGTCGGTTACGGGCCATGTGCCGGCGAACGCGATGACTCCGGGCGGCGTGATGGTACAGGGCTTCAATCTCGCGCTCATTCTGCTCCAGGCGATCGCGTCGGGATGGACGGTGTTCCATCCAAGCGCGACGCTGAATGCGCTGCTGCTGCTCTTCTCCGCAATCGTGATTCTGATCTGTTTCGCAATCATCGCCTGCATTCTGCTGGAGGCGCTGGTCGAGGGTTACGTGGCGTGCGTCGCCGGCACGGCGCTGGTCGCCACTTCGGGAACGCGATTCACCTGGCGCTTCGGCGAGGGTTACTTCGGCTGGGCGCTCGGCGTCGCGGTTCGAATTTTCTTCCTCTACCTGATGGTAGGCGTCGGAACTCAGCTAGCAAATCAATGGAAGAACGGCGCTATGAACAACGCCGCCTACCTCATGACCAACTGGTACTACGGCATCGAGGCGGCGGTCGAGGCCTTCCTGCTGGCGGTGATCACGGCGCGGATTCCGACCAAGGCCGCCCAGATCGTCGATCACACCGTCAGCTTCACTCTGGGCGACATCATTCTGGGCATGACGCTGAGCGGCGCGATCCGCGACGGCATCAAAGCCATCCCCAAGGCGCTTGAAGTCAGCGGCAAGCTCGGCGGTCAAGCCTTCAACGGCGTGCTCAATCTGGCCGACGAGGGCGCCACCCGCGCGATGCGGATGTGGGATCGGCTGCGCAACGACCAACTCAAGCCGCCGGCCCCGCCGACCGCGGATGACCTCAATCCCAAACAGACTACATCTCTCGGACCGCGCGCCGAGAAGACCCGGCCCTTCAACCAGCCGGTGCAATTCGGCCAGCCGGCGCCGGGCACCAACCGTCTCAACGGCGGCAACAAGGGAACCAAAAAACTCTGAGCCCGAGCGCAACCATGTCGCTTACGTCGATGTTTAACGCGAATCCTGAAAATCCGTATGTGGCGGCCTCGGCCGCGCTGCGCTCCGAGTACGAGCGGCTGGCCAACAGCAACCGGGCGTTGCGTCACAGCCTGATCGCGGTCGCCGCGGCGCTGGCGTTCACGTCGACGCTGAGCCTCTACCTTGCGCGCAAGCCGCATGTCGTCCCCTACGTGGTCGAAGTCAACAAGGCGGGCGAGATCGTCGGCGTCGCGCCACCCTTCGTTGGTAATCAGGCGGTAGGCGAGGCGGTAATCCGCTTCGAGCTGGCGCGCTTCATCACGGACGCGCGCTCGGTGCTGGCGGACGGCGTGGCCGAAAAGGCGGCGCTGCATCGGGTCTACGACATGGCGCGCGGGGCGGCGGCCACGACGTTGCCGACTTGGTACCGCAAGCACCCGCCCTTCGAGACCGCGGCGAGAGAGACGATTCAAGCGGAAGTCGATTCGGTCCTGCGCGAACCCAACGGCGCCTACGAAGTGCGCTGGACCGAGACCAGCCGGAACCTCAACGGCGACGTGCTTTCCAGCGCGCACTGGCGGGCATTGCTCGCCGTGCAGCTCGCGCCGCCCGACCCGGAGCGGATGCTCAGCAATCCCATCGGACTTTACGTGACCGAGATCGACTGGAGCGAGGAGCAGGGATGATGAAGCGCGAAAAGAAGTTCATCTGCGTCGTTGCGCTTGGGTTGGCCGCAATGCTTGCGGGATGCGCGGCGCAGCCGCCAACTCCGCCGGTCGAATTGGTTCCGGCGAAGCTGCTCGAACCCACGCCGCCGCCACCGCCGCCCGAGAGCGTGCTGGACAATCAGCCCGCCAATGTGAAGGCGGCGATCGACGCCTACCAGCGGAGCAGTGTGGCGCCCGTGCTGCACGACGGCATCACCACCCGGTTTCCGTACGATGCGGACGCGGAATCAATAGTCTTCTGCAAGCCGCTGCGCATCACCGAAATCCTGCTCGCCCCCGGCGAGAGCGTCGCGCAGGCCGCCGCCGGCGACACCGAGCGCTGGATGATCCAGCCGGTCGAGGGCCGCGTGCTGGTCAAGCCCAAGGCGCCGGGCATCACGACCAATCTCATCATTCTGACCGCCCGTCACACCTACCATCTGACCTTGCAGTCCGGCGGACGGTACATGCCGCGCGTCGCCTTCTACTATCCGAAGGAAATCATCGCGGCCGATGCCAATCGCAAGCGCGAGCTTGAGCATCGCGCCGAACAGACCTCGACTCCGACCCCGCTGGCCAAACTTAACTTCGGCTACGCCGTCTCCGGACCCAATGTGCCGTGGAAGCCGGTGCAGGCGTTCGACGACGGCGAGCGGGTTTACATCGAGATGCCGGAGAAGCTGATGGCTTCCGACGCTCCGACGCTGATGGTGAACGCCGACGGCGCGGACGCGCTGGTCAACTACCAGGTCGAAGGGCGCTACTACGTGGTCGATCGGCTGTTCAAACAGGCGGTGCTGGTCTCGGGAACGGGCAACGAGCGTCAGGAGATCACAATCGCGCGCACCGGAGCCTGAGCCATGGATCAGAATCAACAGCCGGTGAAGAAGCCAGAGGACCTCGTGCGCAAGCTCAAGCCGTGGTGGGGCGTCGCGATCGCGGGGCTGCTGTCGGCGGGCGTGATGGGAGGCATCATCGCCATCCACTACGCCGGACAGATCGCGCCGGCCAAGAAATCTGTCAGCTATCAAAAGGCCGACGGCAGTTGGATCGACCACGAACCCGACCGCGTGGCGCACGCCGAGGCGTCGGTCGCGCGCGTCGCATCGCCCACGCCGACGCCTACGCCGCAGGCGGCGGCCACGGCCATTCCGCAGTATCAGCCGCCGGCGCAGAGTTACATTCCGCCGTCGATGCCCAACGCAGCGGCGGACCATCGCCGGCAGGAGTACGAAAAGGCGCTCGCCTCCGATCTGCTGGTCGCGCCGCGAGGACAGGGACAGGTGCTTGAAACGCCGCGCCTGGTGTCGGCCGGCGGTGTATCGCTTGAAGGCCAAGACAGCGGAGCCGCGCAGAGCAGCGGTCCGATTATCGCCGACGCGCATCCCGCCTCGTTCTACACCATCACCACCGGGACCGTCATCTACGGCACGCTGGAGACCGGCATCAACTCCGACATTCCCGGCGACGTGCTGGGGCGCGTCGCCCAGGACGTGAAGGACAGCATCAGCGAACGCTACGTCCTTATCCCGCAGGGCAGCAAGCTCATCGGCTCCTACTCGAACCAGCTCATCCCCTCGCAGCAGCGCCTTATGGTCAAGTGGAGCAGGATCGTCTTTCCCAACGGCGGCGAGCTTAATCTTCCCGACCTCACCGGAACTGACGCCGCCGGTTACGCCGGCTTTCAGGATCAGGTCAACCATCACTACGCCAAGGTTTGGGCGCCGGCGCTGCTCATGTCGGCGATCTCCGCAGGCATGATGATGTCCGACTATCCGATGATGTCGGGCGGACCGTACGGCGCCGGCGGCTACTACATGAGTCCCGGCCAGATGGCGGCGATGGGCGCGGGGCAGCAGCTCGGGCAGGAGGCGATGGGCCGCATGGCCAACGTGCAGGTCGCGCCCACGATTCAGATCCGGCCGGGCTATCACTTCCGCGTGCTGGTCACCCGCGACCTCGTTTTCTCGGGGCCATATCAGGACAACGGAGGCGCACAGCAATGAGCAGGCAATTGATACTCCGCTTCGCAGTCGGCCTCATAGGCGGCGCGATAGCCATGGACGTATGCGCCCTCGGCGGGTGGCTGCCGCTGAAAGTCGGCTATTGCTTCAACATCACGCCGAGCGAGCCGGTCGGAATTTATGAGCTGGTTTCCGGAGGCGCCAGCCGCGGCGCGCTGGTCCTCATCGATCAACCTCACGATTCGGCGGCCTCGACATTGCGCCGTTACATTCCGGCCAAACTGCCGCTGATCAAGCGCGTCGCCGCGCTCCCAGGCGACTCGGTGCGCGTGGAATCTGATGGCATTTACGTCAACGGCGTGCCTTGGCCCGACAGCGTTCCGCTGCACGACGATGAAGGGCGGGCGCTCCATCCATATCCCTTCGGCGTCTATCGCGTGGCGGCGGGGAAAGTCTGGGTGCTGTCCAATCATCCGCGCGGCCTCGACAGCCGCTACTTCGGCCCGGTGCCCGCGGCCAGCGTCATCTCGCGGCTCGAACCGCTGCTCACATGGACGAGCGCGCCGCTTGCCCAGTGGCTGGCGCTCGCCTACACGCTCTGCCTCGCGGCGTTCGGGGTTCTCGCCGCCACCGCAACCATCAACGCGCTTTCCGCATGGGTCATCGGTCCGTGCGAAGTCAGACAGCAATAAGGAGGTCTTCCATGAAGCTCGCCAAACTTGAGAAGCAGCTCCCATCGGCGCAGGTCAACATCACCCTGTCCGGCAGGCTCAAGGCTCAACTCGACGGTTATGCCGCCTACTACCAGCAGATCCACGGCGAAGCCATCGGCGTCCGTCGGCTCATCGTCGAGATCGTGCGCAACTTCGTCGATTCCGACCGCGAGTTCCAATCATGGCTCAAACGAAATTCCAGGCCCGTCGCAGGCGCCAACGGCGGCCCCGCCCATCCGGCAGTGCGGTGAGGTTGTGCATGTCCCGGCGTATCAGGTTCAGCGTGGCGTCCGTTGACGCGCTTCGCGCGTTTCAGGCTTTGACACGTCACTCATCCCCCGATGAAGGAGTTTTCGCGGAAAAGGCCCGGAATCCGGACGCTATCACGGATATCAGAAGCGGAGTTGGAGGAGAGGAAGATGCCCGACAACAAAAGGATATCGACTGATATCAACGAGAGCGGCGAGCAGCCGCGCGCGGTGCTGGTGCGATTCGCGCCGGAAATCGCCTCGCGGCTTGAAGCCGACGCGCGCGAGCGCGACGCGAGTCCGACCGAAATCGTGCGCGCGATCGTCTGCGAGCATTACAGCGAAGCGGGCAGGCAGACGGAGCTGATACGCGAACTGGGCGATCTGATCGAGGACCGCTTCCGCCACCTCGTCTATGAGATCTCCCGCACCCGCTCATCGCTCTACAACATGGTCGAGCAGGGCAACGGTTTCGGCCTTGACCGCGCCAGGCTCAAGCACATCCAGCAGCTGTCGCGCCAGGACGCCAGCGACTATCTGACCCGCCTCGACGCCGAGATCGAGGGCCGAAAGAGCCTCGGCAGGGCAAGCGGCGCGGCGCTGAAGGAGTAGCGGAACCATGTGGTCGGGCGGACGGCAGGCGGCGAGCTGGCAGGCGTATGCGACCGGGGCGCGGATGAACGCGCGCTTCGTGCTGGTCTGGCTCAAGCTCTGTATCTTCTCATGGCTCGCGGCGACCCTCGGGCTGGTTTGGTACTGGACCGGATGGTATTTCCGCGACTTCGGCCACCAGCTCTTCATTCCGTGGTTCGCCGCGTGGGCGCTGACCAGGCTCGGCCTGCCGCTAATTCAGCCTACCCTGCCGTACCAGGGCAAGCGCTATCCGTATCAGGTCCTCTATGCGTTCCTGAACGGGAAGCATTTCTACCAGCACTCGTTCGGCGAATGGGTGGTCCATTACTGGCGCTGGGGCCTGGCCGGGCCGGCGTTGGTGACGATTGCGGCGGTCATGCTGCTGCGGCGCAAAGGCTCCGATGCGCGTCACGTGCGCGGCCTGCGGTTGATCGAAAGCCGCGAACTGTCCGGAGCGATCGAGAGTTCGAACGCGCGCGGAATCTTCCGCGTGCCCGTGATGCGGCGGCTGGCGAGCCGCGATGACGGCGCGATCCACGTCGCCGACGTGCCGATTCCGCCGGAGCTGGAGCCGCAGCACTTCCTGGTCACCGGCAAGACCGGCTCGGGCAAGTCGAACTTCATCCGTCAGACGCTCCGCCAGATCGAGGCGCGCGGCGGGACGGCCGTCGTGCTCGATCCCGATGCCGAGTACATCTCGGAGTTCCACCGGCCCGAGCGCGGCGACGTGATTCTGAACCCGCTCGACGAGCGCTGCCCGGCATGGTCACCGTGGGCGGAGCTCCGGGCCGAGAGCTTCCGCATGGACGCCGAGGCGCTGGCGCAATCGCTGATTCCCGACGCGCCCAACAGCTTCGCCCAGAGCGGGGCGGACAGGTTCTTTCGGCGCTCCGGCCGGACGACCTTGGTCAGCATCTTCGAGACGGCTAAGCCGCGGACCGCGGATACCATCACGCAACTGCTCACCCTGCCGCGCGACCGGCTCAAACAAGCGCTCAAGGGTACGGCGGCGGAGCCGTTGATCGATCCCGGCGCGCACGACCAGGGCGCGGGGATCGTGGCGATGGTCACCAACGCGACTAACCCATTCCGCTTCCTGCCGCCCGAGGAACCTGGCCGCCCAACATGGAGCGCCGTGGAGTGGGCAAAACAGCGAAGCGGCTGGCTCTTCCTGACCTCGACCGAGGATTCGCGCGCAGCGGCGCTGCCCCTGCAGAACGTCTGGCTCGACTGTCTCGTTCGGCAGCTTTTGACTTCGGACCTCAGCCTTTCGAACGAGCAGGTCTGGATCGTGATCGATGAGTTGGGCGCGCTGGACTATCAGGGCCAGCTCGAAAACCTCGTCGTGCGCGGGCGCAAGCGCGGCCTCTGCGTAGCGCTCGGCTTCCAGGCGGTTTCACAGTTGCATTCGATTTACGGGCGCGACCGCACGGTGACGCTGCTTTCGGCGCCTGCCACCAAGCTGATTCTGCGCTCAGACGAGGCCGAGACGGCGGAATGGGCCAGCCGCACGCTCGGGCAGCGCGAAGTCGTTCGTCTACAGATGACGACGCTGACCGGGCCGTCGCTGTATCGCGACGGCTTCAACCTGCAACCCCATCAGACGCTGGAGCGCGTGGTGCTGCCGTCTGAGATTCAGAAGCTGCCGGCGCTCGAGGGCTATCTCTGCATCGCCGGCTACGACCGCGCGCGCGTCAAGATGCAGTGGGCGGAGCCCAGGCGAAACGCGCCCGCCTTTACCCTTCGCCGCAGCGCTGACGCGGTTCAACCGGCGCTGACAGGAACGCGCGAGTCGAAAGTCGCAAGTTCGCAAGCGGGCACGCCGGGCAAATCGGCGAGTGACGGCGGCTGGGGGTAACCGATGCTGGTGATGTCGAAAGGCGCGCTGACCGCCGGCCAGGCTGAGACCTACTACGAAGAGAAGTACAGCCGCGACGACTACTACACCGAAAAGCGGCGCGTCGTCGGACGGTGGTTCGGCAAGGGCGCGGCGGAGCTGGGCCTCGGTGGCGAGGTCGATACCAAAGATTTTCGCGCGGTTCTGGGCGGACTCGATCCGAGTACCGGCGAGATCATCGTCCACGCCGCGCAACGCGAGGGTGAACAAAGACGCGCCGGTTGGGACGCGACCTTCAACGCGCCCAAATCGGTCAGCGTGCAGGCGCTGGTCGGCGACGATTCGCGTTTAATTGCGGCGCATCGCCGGTCGGTCGAACGCGCGCTTGAGGAGCTGGAGCGCTTCGCGCAGGCGCGCATCCAGCGCGGCCAGGAATGGGTGACGACCGCCAATGTGGTCGCCGCGCGCTTCGATCACATTGCGGCGCGGCCGACCGACGCTGCCGCCAATGACGGCTACGGCCCCGACCCGCACCTGCATACCCACGTCGTGGTGATGAACATGACGCGGCGGCCGGACGGCGCCTGGCGCGGACTCGATCCGGTCGAAATCTACCGCTCGCAGGCTTTCGCCACCGCCGTCTATCGCGCCGAGCTGGCGCGCGAAGTTCAAAAGCTGGGATACGCGATCGTTATCGCGGGGAGCGACGGGCGCTGGGAGCTGGAGGGCTACGGACGCGAACAGGTGATGGCGTTTTCGCTGCGCCGCCAGGAGATCGAGCGGGAACTGGCGAAGCTGGGAGTGAACGGCGCCGCCGCAGCCCAGATCGCCGCGCACCGCTCGCGCCTTTCCAAGGACCAGCGCGACGAGCAGGCGCTCAAGGCCGAATGGCGCGAGCGCGCTGCGGCGTATGGAATTCCAATCGAGCGTATCGCCGCCGTGGCGAACAACCGTGGAACCCTTAGCAACGAGATCGACGCGCAGAAACTTGACGAGGCGGTGCGCCACGCCACGGCGCACGCGGTCGAGCGCGACGCCGCGCCCGACCGGCGCGAGCTTGAGGCCTTCGCCCTTCAACATGCGATGGGCCGGACCGTGCTCGAACGCGTTCGCAGCGCAATCGATGCGCATAGAAGCGACGGCAGGCTGATCGATCTCGCTGCGGACCATCGCCATCCGATTGGAGCTTTCACCACGCCGCGGATGGCGGCGCTGGAACAAGACAATATCGCGCTGATGCGCGAAGGCCGGGGCCAAGGCGAGGCAATAGCGAGCGCCGACGAGATCAGGCGCCGGACGGCGCGCCGTGGACTGGCCGCGGATCAAACCTCAGCCGCCGGGACCACGCTTTCCACCCGCGACTGGCTGAGCGCGATCGAGGGGCGCGCGGGCGCCGCCAAGACCACCACGGTCGGGGCGATCCGCGAGCTGGCGCGGGAGCGGGGCTGGTTCGTGCGCGGCTTTGGACCGACCAGCGGCAGCGTCAAGGCGCTGAGCGAGGCGGGCGTGCTCGCACGAACCGTGGCGAGCCTGCTCGAAAACCCAGGCGTCGAGAAACACGGCCGCGAACTGTGGATCGTCGACGAGTCGAGCCTGCTCGCCACCCGGCAGGTGAATCGTCTGCTCCACCTCGCCAAGGTGGTCGGAGTCGAACGCGTCGTTTTCGTCGGCGACGAGCGCCAGCATCACGCGATCGAAGCCGGCCGGCCGCTCCACCAGATGCGGCAGGCGGGCATGACGACCGTGTCTCTGACGGTGATTCGCCGTCAGCGCGATCCTCAGCTGCGGCACGCCGTCGAGCTGGCGGCGGCGGGAAAGCTGGCCGAAACGATTTCCGCGCTTTCCGAACAGCAGCGCATTAATGCGATCGCTCCACCCGTTGAACGCTACCGGGCGATCGCCGAAGACTATCTGCGCTCCCATCAGGCTGGACAGACCACGCTGGTCGTGAGTCCCGCCATTGAGGAGCGCACCGAGCTTAACCAGGTCATCCGAGAAATCTTGGTCGAGCGTGGCACCGTGGCGCGCGAGGGCATCGAACTGGCGACGCTCTCGAATCTCGATTTGACTCGCGCGCAGCGGGCGCATGCGCGCCATTACGCGGCCGGCGACGTGATCCGTTTCCGGCGCGGCAGCGCGAAGCTCGGCGTCGCCGCCGGCGGCTACGCCACCGTCGAAGCGTTGGATACGAAACGCAACCTGCTCAGAATCAAAAACGAAAGCGGCGCCATCGTCGAATACGCGCCGGGACGTTTCAGGGGCGTCGAAGCGTTTCGCGCGGAGTCGCGGAACTTGGCCGCCGGTGACCGTATCCAGTTCCGCGCCCCGGACCGCGCGCTTGGCGTCGCCAATGGCGAATTAGCGACCGTAGTCGCGATCGATGCCGGCCAGATCCGGCTTCGCACGGACAAGGGCCGCGAAATCGCAGCGACGAACACGCGGCTCCGCCATATCGATTACGGCTACGCCTCGACCTCGCACGCCAGCCAGGGCGCGACCGTGGATAGAGTAATCATCAACGTCGACACCGAGCGGAGCGTGCGGCTGGTAAACCGCCGGCAGTTCTACGTGTCGCTGAGCCGCGCCCGTCACGACGCCCGCATTTACACCGACAACGCCGACGCGCTGGCGCGCGCCGTGGGCCGCGAGCAGCTCAAGCCGACCGCGCTTGAAAATCTCTCTCCGGCTCAGCGGCGCTCGCTGCCGAGGTTCAAGCCGTTCGATATCGAAGAGCCGTTCGCCGCCCGCCTCAAACAGGGCGTGGGTCAGGATCGCAAGCTCAAGCGGAGCCAGGGAATCCGATGGTGAGTAAGAGGAGGTAGCGTCATGAACTTTTGCACCCGTTGTGGTTCGAGGATGGCCGGTCTGGAAATTTGCCGCGTGTGCGGCGCGCGTCCATACAGGACGGAACGCCGCCTATCGGCCACCGAGTATCCTCCAGCCGGCGATCTGCCATCGTTCACCTTCAAATACAACGTCGCGCTTCTCGGTTTGGTCGAGCGCGAGCAGCAAGTGAGCGTTCCTTTCAGCTACATCAACGGCTTGCTGGTGGACGTTCGCACCCACGAAGACCCGGCGAATGCGGTCCATACGAAGCTTTGGCAGCAGCAGGACGATCCGAACTCAGGGCCGCGCGGCCCGATCGTCGGCAGGGAATCGCAGCCGTCGATCAGAAATATCGTCCGGCTCCGACTGGGAAACGGCGCCGAGCGCTCCTTTGTGCTGACCCAGGTAAGACTTCGAACCAAAGTCGGCAGTCGCGTGACGTTGATCTTTCCGGTTTCCATCGAGCGCGCCATCAATCCGGTTTACGACTACGCCGCGATCGCGGCGGTCGAGTACGCGGCGAATCATTTCACGTGGAGCACGACCCATCCGGAGATTCACGCGATCCGCTCGCGCCTGCCGGAAGACCAGGCCGAGCCGTTCGCCGATTCCCTAGCCGGTTATCTCAACGGACTCTGCCGCCGCTGCCTGCGGCTTTTCGGAATGCACGGCCGAGTGGCGGAACGCCGGTACCAGGCGGGCGCTCGGCATGGGGAGTTAATGCGATGAAGGCAAAGCCCGCCCACCAGCACCCCGCCTTGCGCCGGCTTCGCGCAATTCCGCCGCGCCCGTCCCACGGGAGCGCTCCGCTCGGGCACGTCGGAATTGCACGGCTTCGCCGGCGCTCATTGGTGGCGGCGCCGCGCGCCGCGTCGAGTCCCTTTCCGCCGTCGCCCTTCCAGATGTTTGCGAGAAGGGCGGCGGCGAAAGATGGCGCTGGGTTTCCAAGCCCAAGCCATGCGCGCCCTGGCCGCAGGCAAGCGGGCGCGAAAGGAGAAAGACCGATGCGTCGTTACAAGTGCGATCCGCGCTGGATCACCGTCAGGTTCGAGGGCAAATGCGTGCGCTGCAAGCGTCCGATTCACACGGGCGAACGTGCCTTCTACTACCCCGAGGATCGTTCGCTCTACTGCGAAGGAGAGGAGTGCGGTAAGGCGGCGAGCCGCGAGTTTTCGGCGCGGGCGTTCGACGAGGAGAACAACACTTCGATGTAGGGAGTGGAGAACGATGTATCAGGGAAATTGTGGCCGCTGCGGTCAGAAGGTGAGGACGGACGAAAACTACTTGAAGGCGCATCTGTGGGCGAGCACCGCAGTGTTCCATTGGTCGTGTTTTGTGGCGCTGATGAAGGAGCACGGCGAGGCGACGGCCGAGGACGCCACGTGGAAGGCGAGCAGGGTTACGCGGGAACGGTAAACGAAAGCTCCGTGTCGAGGCCGCTACCCCCGGCACGGAGCGCAAAAGGAGAAACAGTCATGTCGCTCAACAAGGTAATGGTTATCGGGCACCTCGGGCAAGACCCGGAAGTCCGGTACACGCCCGCCGGCCTGCCGGTCGTAAACTTCTCGGTCGCGACCGACGAGCAGTACACCGACAACGACGGCAAACGCCACGAGCGGACGGAATGGCACAGGGTCGTGGTCATCGGAAAGCTCGCGCTGACCTGCAACGAGTACCTCAAGAAGGGACGGCAGGTTTTCGTCGAGGGCCGATTGCACAACCGCGAATTCGAAACCAGGGACGACGGACGCAAACAGCGCCGCACCGAAATCGTCGCGATTCGCGTCCAATTCCTCGGAGCGCCCCCGGCGGAGAAGGTTGAAGACTGTACTGTCGCGACCGACCCTGTCTTGTCCGTTGAATCCGAGATTCCATTTTGATGTTGCGGGTAGCGGTGGAGGTGCCGGGTAATGCCTCCACCACCACGCTTTCGACGATCAACATAGCCTTGGGGAGATCGGTGGTCATGGAGCACGATAAAACTGTTAATCAAAAGCTCGGTTGGACTCTCGATGAACTCGCGAACAGCCTGGGCGTCTCGGTTCCTTTTCTGCGCCTGGAAATCAAGCGGGGAAAGCTTCGCGCGGCACACCTCGGCCGCCGAATTGTTCTGCTTGATGCGGAAGTGCGGCGGTACTTGGCGGAAGCAAGCGATCGCGCCGCTTAAACGCTGGCCGAGCAGGAGTAAGAGACGATGAGCGTTTACAAACGAGGGGAAACCTACTGGTTCAAGTTCCTGTTTCAGGGGCAGCTTATCCGCGAATCAGCCAGGACGAACTCGAAGACGGTCGCGCGCGAGGCCGAACGTGCGCGTCGCCGCGAGCTTGAGCTCGCGGTCAACCGCATCCAGCGTCGTGAACGCATGCCGTTATTTTCCGTCGCGGCCCATCAATGGCTTGATACGAAAGCATCTCTTGCGGTCAAGACTGTTGCGGCCTACCGGCAATACGTGAAGAGCCTAACGAAATACTTCGGCAATCGTCTCGTATGCGACATCGGTCTACAGGAAATCGCGAACCTTCAAACAGAGCGCAAGGCTGCGGGCCTATCCGCGCGCACTATAAACTACGAGGTTCACACTCTTAGGGGCATCCTCAAGCACTTCAGCCTTTGGTCGTCTATCGCGGACAGAGTAAGACCCATGAAGGGCGAGCGGCAACCCGGTCGGGCCCTGAGCCGCGAAGAGGAAGCACGGCTTCTTGCAGCGATTCGGAAGAGCAATTCGCCCGCGCTTCTGCCTCTATTTGTGCTATCGATCGATAGTGGCTTGCGTGCGTCCGAGGTACGCGCACTACGACGCGGTAACATGAATGCGAGGTGGAAAAACGATGAGATCGAGGAAGCCGAGATCGTCGTTCCAAAATCCAAAACCGAGGCCGGAACGGGGCGCGTCGTGCCTCTCACAAATCGCGCGAGGGAAGCGATCGCCGAATGGTTGAAACTTGTCGGTGAGGCTGGACCGGACGCATTTCTGTTTCCGCGCCATGGCGTTGGCTTTAGTCCAGGCGGTAATAAAACCAGCATGCGCGATGTAGATTTCGGCAGACCGATCGGTGAATGGAAAAGCGCCTGGCGACGCGCCCTGAAGATCTCCGGCGTCAAGGTTCGTTGGCACGATCTGAGGCACACGCTCGTTTCGCGCCTGGCGGAAAACCCTGCCGTTAGCGAAGAAACGATTCGGGCGCTCGCCGGTCATGTTTCACGTTCGATGCTAGCTCGATACAGCCACATTCGCGCAGACGCCAAGCGCGCAGCGATCTTGGCCTTGGAGCAGCAAGAAGCCGCCAGCGAACCCTCCGCTTCGGGCACAGATCGTGGACACGCTGACGAGCACTGAGGACTCCGGCCTTGTCCGGACAACGTCCGGATGCTATAAAGAGCAAGAAGAGGTGATTTCGATGCCGGTGACAGTTTCAAAAACAAAGCGTATAGACGTGCGGGTCAGCCCCGCCGCTAAGGACACGTTGCAGATGGCCGCAACGCAAGTAAACAAGACGGTGAGTCAGTTTCTTTTAGATGCCGGTCTGACTGCAGCGGCCGAGACCCTCGAAGACCGGCGCTCTTTCGTGCTCGACAAACAGCGATGGAATGCATTTCTTAAGATTTTAGACCGTCCTGCCCGAGAGAAGCACCGGCTTGCCCGGCTGCTAGCCGAGCGGAGCGCCCTTGAGTGACCAAGGCCCCGCCCGAAGGACTCTCGCCAGTCCACAAGCTGAGCGCTCAGGACATCACCGATCCGTTCGACTGCGGACAAGAAGAGCTCAATCGGTTCCTGAAGAGATTCGCGCTCTCGAACCAGGCGGCCAACGCGGCGCAGACATACGTCACCTGCCGCACGAGCCGCGTTGTCGGCTATTACAGTCTCGCGGTTGGATCCGTCCAACCTGAAGAGTCGCCTCCGCGCGCGGTCAGGGGGCTGGCGCGGCATCCGGTCCCCGTGATGATGCTGGCCAGATTGGCCGTGGACGGGTCCGAGCAAGGAACCGGCATAGGCAAAGCTCTCCTCAAGGACGCCTTATTACGAACGGTGCAGGCTGCGGACATTGCAGGAATTCGCGCCCTTGTCGTGCACGCAAAGGACGAGAATGCGCGCCGCTGGTACGAGCAATTCGATTTCGAACCAAGCCCTACCGACCCTCTTCATTTATTCCTCCTGCTGAAGGACCTGAAAAAGCTTTTGAAATGACTCTCTGGCGCAAGAACTGAATGATATCAGCGCCGCGATTTCGCGGTGTTTTTCCGGTTGCTTAAGGAGTTCTGAAATCGATCAGTGCTTGACGACAACGACTGACACGCCAGGCGCATCCTCGAGATCACGCTTGAATTCAAGCTCGTCTCGTATGATTCCGAGATCGTAGACGATGTAGAGTTGGCGTTCGTATCGCGTGCTGTACGATCTTATGTCGGCGTTTATCTCATCCACTATTTGCCGAAGCTTGTCCGGCGACTTCGACAGTTTAACCTCGAGGCAGAGCTTTAAACTTGGAAAGATAAAATCGGGAACCGATTCCTTTCCCGAGGTCTTAACCCTTCCGGTCTCCCTATCGTAATCTACCCCCTTTGCCATACCCCTGCCGACTATCAGGGATTCGATGGCGTTCTGGACCTCCACCTCTTTGTCAGGGATGGCGAAAACGGCCCTTCGCAAGTGGGCTTGAATGAAGTCCCTCAAATTGTGCGTTTCGTTTTCGGCGTATCCGATCGCTCCTTCCAGGAGTGACTTCAAGATAGCAGCGTTGGAGTCGGCGGCATCGAATAGGACTTTCTGCTCCGGCCACGTCGTGTCTCCGATTCCTTTGACCTTGTCTAGGTCAATACCGTCCAGCATCGTTGTGTCTGAGAGAAGAGGTGCGGCCTGTTTGACCAAATCGTTGTACTTGCGAATAAACGTTTGATAGCTACTGTACCTTCCGATGTTTGCATGTTCTCCGCTAGCAGTGCCAGCGCTGTACCGCATTGCCTCAAGCAGAGCATTAACATTGCTCAGAAGCTGCTTTAGCTGGTTTTTTTGATCCATTTTCGGCCGCCCCAGCTTATCGTATTTCCGTCGAGGGCGTTAGACTGCCAAGGGGAGCGGCTTGCAGACGAGCCAAGGAACAGGCTTGCCGGGCGGCGAAGCATGTTGTTTTGGCGACGGCCGTCATGTTCGAGGAATTCGCCGAAGAGGGTTCGTTTTTCAGAGACGACTGGGGTGAAAGCCGGGTTCGGACTTTATTTTCCGGCCGCAGGTCAGTGTCTTGCCCGAGACGGCTGGCGCGGGAGGGCACAAAATTGGGCACAGAAACTGGCCAGCTAAAAGTGGGATGCCGATAAAGCCTTGATTTTATTGGTGGAGCTGACGCGGATCGAACGCGCGACCTCCTGAATGCCATTCAGGCGCTCTCCCAAACTGAGCTACAGCCCCACCGCCAAGAGAGAGCTTCAACTAAGCCGAAGCGCCCGCCACAGTCAACCGAGGACGGCTGCGGCCGGCGCCCCGCAAGGTCGTAATCAGACGCCGGCATGATCGATTAATTCCCGCGCGGCGCGCAGGAACTTGTCGTTGGTTTCGTCGCCACCCAGCATCCGGGCGATTTCCGCGGGACGATCATTCGGGGCGAGCGTGACGACGCGGCTACGGGTTACCCCGCGCCGCTCCTCCTTCTCGATGACAAAATGGCCGTCGCCAAAGGCCGCGATCTGCGCCAGATGCGTCACGCAGAGAATCTGATGGAAACGCGCGAGCTGCTTGAGCTTGCGCCCGACGATCTCGGCGACCGCCCCGCCGATACCGGCGTCAACTTCGTCAAAGATGAGCGTCGCGACGCCGCGACGCTGCGCCTCGAGCCGCTTGAGCGCGAGCATCATGCGCGACAGCTCGCCGCCCGAGGCGATCCGCGCCAGCGGCATCGCCGGCTGCCCGAGATTGGGCGCGAGGTAGAACTCGACCGCGTCGCCTCCCGCGGGTCCCAGCGCGACGCCATCGCTGACGAGTCCGCTGCCGTCGGCGGCTCGCGGCGACAGGCGTGGTTCAAAGACCGCGCTGCGCATCCCGAGAGTCTTCAGCTCGGCGTTCATGCGGCGGGCCAGTTCCGCGCCGCTTTGGGCCCGGCGGGCGCTGAGCTTGTGCGCGGCGCTCGCGAGGGTCGCGAGTGCTTGCGCGAAGTCAGCCTCGAGCGCGGCGCGATTCTCTCCAAGAGCCTCGAGCTCGGCGATCTCGATGCGCAAGCGCTCAAGCGTCGAGAGCGCCGCGGCGAGTGTCCCGCCATACTTGCGCTTGAGCCGCGCGAGTTCGTTGAGCCGCGCGTCGACCTGATCGAGCCGCGCGGGATCCGCCTCGAGGCGGGCGGCGTAGGCGCTAATCGCGTGCGCCGCCTCTGCGAGATTGGCGCGCGCGCCGCCGAGCAGATCCCGCGGCGCCCGCAGCCGCGGGTCGAGCGCCGCAGCTTCCGCCAGCCGCGTCTCGGCCTTCGCCACGATGTCGACCACCGCGCCGTCACCCGCATAGAGCAACTGGTCGACCGCTTCTGCCGCATCGGCGAGTTTCGTGGCGTTGGCGAGCAGCAGGCGCTCGGCTGCGAGCGTCTCGTCCTCGCCTGCGACCAGTTCGGCGCGTTCGAGTTCGTGCGCGCGGAAGCGCGCAACTTCAAGCAGCTCGGCGCCTTCCCGTTCGCGCCGTTCAAGTTCACTCCGACGTGCGTTGAGCTGGCGCACTCGTTCGTACAAGTTCGCGTACTCTGCCAGCGCCTGCTCGAGTCCGGCGTGCCGATCGAGAATCGTCAGGTGATTATCGCGCTGCAACAGCGCCTGCTGCTCATGCTGCCCATAGATCTGCACCAATGGGAGGCCGGCGCGGGCGAGCGCCTGCACGGTCGCGAGCTGGTCGTTGATCGTGACACGGGTGCGCCCGCTCTCCGCGATCACGCGCCGCACGAGCAGCTCGCGCGGACTCTCCTCATTGAGCCACTCCTCAAGGCCCGGAGGCGGCGTCTCGCCGTCGAGCTCGAAGATACCCTCGACCACCGCCTCCTTCGCGCCGCTGCGGATTAGGTCGGGCGAGGCGCGGCCGCCGAGCAGCAGGCCCAGCGCCGTCATCAGGATCGTTTTGCCGGCGCCGGTTTCGCCCGAGAGCACGTTGAGGCCAGGCCCGAAGACGAGTGCCGCTTCTTCGATCACCGCGAAGTTGCGGATGCGCAGCTCGGTCAGCATCGCGCGCGGTCACCCCCAGCGCAGCTTGTCGCGCCAGATTTCAAAATAGGCATGAGCGGAGCGGACCAGCGAAACCGGATGCTTCGCGCGATGGACACGAATCAGATCTGCGGGTCCGAGCTGCGCCGACTCCTGACCGTCACAGGTCAGCATCGCGCCGTGATCGTCCGACTTCACGCGCAGTTCGAGCTCGAACGCATCGGGCAGCACGACCGGTCGATTGCTCAGGGTATGCGGGCAGATCGGCGCAAGGACCAGGACGCGCAGATTGGGGAAGACGATCGGGCCGCCGGCGCTCAGGGCATAGGCGGTCGAGCCGGTCGGCGTCGCCACGATCAGGCCGTCGGCGCGATACGAACAAAAGGTCTTGTGATCGGCGACGACGTGCAAATCGAGCATCCGGCCCAGCTCGCGCTTGGCGATCACGACATCGTTGAGCGCGCGGAAGTGCGCGGCGGCTTCCCCGTTTTCACGCTCCACCACAGCTTCGAGCGCGATCCGACGATCGACTTCGTAGTCGCCGGCGATGACCCGGCTGAGGGTCTGCAGGGCCTCGTCGACGTGAACTTCCGTAAGGAAGCCAAGGCCGCCGAGATTGATCCCAAGGATGGGCGTCTCGCGCGCGCCGAGCAGGCGCGCGATTCCGAGCAGCGTGCCGTCGCCGCCGAGCACGACAATCAGATCGGCGGTCTGCACTATCTCTGCCGGCTCTGCCGCGCGCGCACCAATCGCGGCGGCGACGCCAGGCGCCGTCATCGCTACGAGGTTGCGGGATTTTATCCAGCCGACGAGTTCAGTTGCGAGCGCAATCGCGGCGGACGGCGGATCGCGCCTCACAACGAGGCCGATCGAGGCTATGGATTGCTTCGCCGACACCGCGTTTTGGGATTATCACGCGCTCCCGAGCGGGGCAACGCGGTCTTGAGAACTCATAATTTGCGGCCGCTCATTAACCGAGCAATCGATTGTCTGTTTTGCGTGAAATCGCGCTCACGCGACTAGATCGGTTGCGGACGATTCTGCTCGAGCACCGCGACCGGAACGTCGACGATCGCGTCAAACCAACGCTTCATACCCGCGGCATCCATCGTCGACCAGTCCGGAATCTCCTCCACGAGGGCACGCCCCAACTGCTGGCCGTAAATGACCAGCCGGTTGTTGGTGTCGACCCGGCCTTGATTCCAGGTCGCGAGCGCCGCTTCGAGCGAACGATGCGCCTTGAGCGCCTCGGCGAGCGCGATTGCATCATTAATACTTTTGAGCGCGCCCGCTGCGGTATGCGGTCGCGCGAAGGCGCCCGCGTCGCCCGCGAGACAGATGCGGCCGTGGCGAAAAGCCGGCACCTGGCAATCATAAATCGCGTAGGCGAAGGTGTTTTCGCTGCGCCCGACGATTTCGTTGTAGTAATCCGGCAGCCCGGCGCGCGCCCGCCGTCTGAGTTCGCTCTCGGTTGCGAGCGGCATCGCGCCCGGCGGCATCGAGCCTTCGTGCGTGCGCCCATCGCGATCGGTGAAAAACGCGGCCAGCTCGTCCTCCGGCACCGACAGGTACATGCCCCAATTGACCAATCTTCGGCCTGCCGCGACTGAGCCGTCCGCGCCCGGCACGAAGTAGAAGATTCCGTGCCCGCCCGGATAACCCGGTGAATGCACTCCGCGGTCGAGCGGTTCAGCATCGCGCATCGCGTCCTCCCGAAGGATGCCGCGCCACAGGACATAGCCGGCGTACTCGATTTTGATGTCAGGAAAGAGTCGGCGGCGTCCCAAAGAGTTGTAGCCGTCGGCGCACACGACCAGGTCAAAGGAGGGCGTGGCGCCGTCGCTCAGCTCCACGCGCGCCCGCCCGCTCGGCGCTTCGCGCAGATCGACGACGCGTTTGCCGGCTTGATAGATGCGATCGGGCACGCGCGTGCGCAGGTTCCGATAAAGCCCGCCCCAGTTGAGCAGCGCCAGGTCGGCGGGTTGATTCCAGGCGACGTAACCGAGCCGCGGCGCGCCCGACGTGCGCCACGACCGGATCATCGCGTGACCGGCAAAATAAGGCGTATCCGCATCGACCAAATCACGCCGAATCAAAGTGTCGATCACAGGCTTCGGGATGCCGATTCCTGCTCCACGATCTTTGAGCGCCTCGCCGGAGCGCTCGAACAGCGTAACGTCGCAGCCAATTCGCAAGAGCTCGATCGCGACGGCGCATCCCGCGATCGAGCCACCGACAATCGCCACTTTCAGCCCTTCGGCAATCGTCGCTTCGTTCGCCATTTCAGTCACATACCACGGTCGGACTTGAGCGTCAGGCCGCAACTGTCGCATCGGCGGTTCAGCAAGCCGCTCCAATAGGGAAGCTGCTCGCGGCCGCTGAACTGCTCTCCGCAGCGCGGACAGGGGATCGCGCTGACGCGCTGGGCGAGAACCATCCCGGCGACGATCCAGAAGAGCGTGAGCGGCACGAGCAAGTCGCTTGAGCCAGTGGCGATCGCGGCTATAACTCCCGCGGGCAACAAGCCAATAAGCCATATGATTACGAGATTTTGCCGGCGCTTGAGCCGGGTCAGCGCGGCGCGCTCGCGCGGATTGGGCGGAAGCCATGACGGATAGTATCGACGCGGCTGCATCGTGATTGTGTGGCGCCCCGCGTGAGTAGCGGCCGGGAGTGCGCGGGCCTTCACTTCCTCACTACCGCAACGCCTCGCGCCGCGCCAACTCTCCACGTAAGGGGTTCTGCCACGCGCAGGATATGGTGTCGCGCGGCGGACGCGTTCGTATAGAATTGCGGCTCTAGCCGAGAGGTTACGTATGGCCGGGGCAATGGAAAAGGCGGAGGGTACTTCGGCATCGAGCCGGCCCCTGCTCGGTGCGCACATATCGATCGCGGGCGGAGTCAGCCAGGCGCTCGGACGCGGCCGTGACGCCGGATGCGAATGCATCCAGATCTTCACCAAGTCGTCGCGGCAATGGGCGGCCAAGCCCTATCCGCGCGAGGAGATCGAGGGCTTCCGCGCCGCGCAGCGCGAGTCGGGCATCAAGCTCGTCGTCGCGCACGATTCCTATCTGGTTAATCTCGGCGCGACCGACGAGACTCTGCGCAAGAAGTCGATCGCCGGCGTGATCGACGAACTCGAACGCTGCGAGCAACTCGGCATCCCGTTTTTGATTGCTCATCCGGGCGCGCACGTGGGCGCCGGCGAGGAGGCTGGGATCAGGAATATCGCGCGCGCCATCGACGAAGCGCATACCGCCTGTCCCGGTTATCGGGTCAGGCTGGCGCTCGAAATCACCGCTGGGCAGGGCAGCAACCTCGGCTACAAGTTCGAGCAGATGGGCCAGATTATCGACGCGGTGGCGGACAATGGACGGCTGCGCCTGTGCTTCGATACCGAACACGCCTTTGCCGCCGGCTATGATCTGCGAGATGACGAGGGCTATGAGCGGACCTTCGCCGAACTCGATCAACATGTCGGACTCGAGCTGCTCGCCGCCTTTCACATCAACGATTCGATGAAACCGCTGAACTCAAGGGTCGATCGCCACGAGCATATCGGCAAGGGCCATCTGGGGCTCGAGCCTTTCCGCCGCCTGGTCAATGACCCGCGTTTCGTGGGCGTTCCGATGTGCCTCGAAACCGAGCCCGGTCCCGAGATGCACGACATCATCGAGGACCTCCAGCAACTCCATCGGCTGCTCAAAGCCGCCGCCTGACTGACACTAGGCGGAACGAGGCTCTGCGAGTAGAGCCGAGCAAAGGAGTCTGCGACGTGCGCACAGCGAACGAAGTGAGCGATTAAGAATGAGCAAGCGCATCCTCACCGGCGACCGGCCGACCGGCCCGCTGCATCTCGGGCACTACGTAGGCTCGCTGCAGAATCGGGTCAAGCTGCAGGACGAGTACGACACCTTCGTCCTGATCGCGGACGTGCAGGCGCTCACCGACAATTTCGAGCACCCGGAGAAGCTCGCCGGCAATATCTTTGAAGTGGCGCTCGACTACCTCGCCGTCGGTCTCGATCCGACGAAGGCCAAGTTCGTCGTGCAATCGATGGTGCCGGAGCTGGCCGAGCTGACTATCTATTTCATGAACCTCGTGACGGTCGCGACGCTGGAGCGCAATCCCACCGTCAAAGAGGAGATTAAACAGCGTAATTTCGTCAAGGGCGTACCGGTCGGCTTCTGGTCGTATCCGATTTCGCAGGCGGCCGATATCACGATCTTCAAGGCCGACCTCGTACCAGTTGGTGAAGACCAGTTGCCGATGATCGAACAAGCGCGCGAGATCGTGCGCCGCTTCAACCGGCTCTACGGCAAGGTGCTGATCGAACCGCGCGCGATGCTCGGTGCCGTCGCGCGGCTGCCCGGCACGGACGGCGACGCGAAGATGTCAAAATCGATCGGCAATTGTATCTACCTCGGCGATCCGCCCGAAGTCGTCCGCAAGCGTGTGATGTCGATGTTCACCGATCCGACGCGGATTCATCCGACCGACCCGGGCCATGTCGAGAACAATCCGGTCTTCACCTATCACGACGTTTTCAATCCGAATAAGGCGGAAGTCGAGGAGCTGAAGGAACGCTATCGCGCCGGCACGGTAGGCGACGTCGAGGTCAAGCAGCGACTCTATGATGCGCTGGTCGAATTCCTGACACCAATCCGTGAGCGCCGCGCGGAGTTCCAGGCAAAGCCCAAGCAGGTTTACGAGATCATCGCCGAGGGAACTCGCCAAGGGCGCGCCCTTGCGCAGGCCACGATGGCCGAAGTGCGCACCGCAATGAAGATCGCCTACCGCTTCGACTAGGAGGTCGATGCTGTCTGGTCCGCGAGGGTCACGTCGCGAAGGAGATCGATCGCCGGCTCGCGCGCAACCAGCATCGAAACGAAATGGTCCTGCGGATGGAAGGTCAGACAGATGCTGTAACCCTTGTACTGATAGAAGGTGTGCGCGCCAGCCCAGTAGCGAGCGCCAGTCGGGGCGACAAAGCCCGGCGCGTGAAGACAAATGCTCAGAATTTGCCCCTTCTCTCCTCGATAGAGCGTGTACGTGACCGGATCGTCGCCTGCGGTATGCTTCGGTAATAGCCCCGCTAACTGATCGATTCGGCCGCCATATAGCCCGTAGCCTGACGCGCGAAAGTCATAAATCTCTTCTGGAACGTTGGCTTCGCGGTACGAGCGCGCCAGGTCGGCGGACTCGCCGGCCGAAGGCGACTCCGAATCCCTGTCCATCACCCATGCATAGTAGGAATCGCCGTGGCCGCTTGCATCCTGATCCGTTGCATTGGCGACGAAGTTCGAACCGAAGGCGTTGAACTTATTCACAGCCAAGTCAAAGAGTTGAGTAGGCGGCACTTGCGGCAGCGCGATTCCAGTTCTGACGTGACCAACGATGAGTCCCAACGCAAGAATTAATGAGCCGAGCGCCGCGATAGGTAATGCGATTCTGGCGGAACGGGATCGCGCCCAAACTGCGATACGACCGCCACGATCGGCAAAAGCTGGTCTCACCGCGGGACGCGAATCGGCTTCAATCAGTTCGCCCAAGGCGGCGCGAATCCGCAGTCGAACGTCGGCGGGAACTTTGGCAATAACGCTATGCGTCCTGATCAGCGTCTTCAGTTGACGCTCGCTGATAAAGCGCTCGCGACACCTGAGGCAATCCGCGATATGCTCGTCGGCAAGCCGATGTTCGTGGCCATCCAGCTCGCTGTCGGCGTGAGTGGCTAAATAATTTTCAATGTAGGTTTGGCAGGTCATTGGAATTCAAGACTTCTTCACGGGAATCAGTGACAATCGCTTATCATTCACCCTTTTCGAATGCTTTGCGTCTTTAATTTGCGAGTCAAGTACCAGTTTTCCCACGCACCATTGAGAGCTTCTCGAGACTCAGCCGCATCAGCATTCGCCCGCGCGAAACTCGCGACTTGACGGTTCCCAGGGGAATCTCCAAAACTTCCGCGACCTCGTGATAATTCAATTCATGCAGATCGACGAGGAGCAGCGCTTCACGATACTCCGACGGCAAAGTCGCGAGGGCCCGCTCGATCAACCGCCCGGTCATGCGTTGGGCCGCCAAGTCCTCGGGATTTTCCTGTGGCGAATTTTCAGCGAAACTTTGCTCTTCTATCTCCTGATCGAACTCCTCACTCGTTGCCGCAAGTTGCTCTCGCGCATTACGGCGGTAAGCCGTGCGAAAGATGTTATACAGGATGGTTAACAACCAGGCGCGGCAATTCGTTCCCGCCTTGAATTGATGGAAGCATCGGTAGGCGCGCAGGACTGTCTCCTGCAGGAGATCTTTGGCGTCGTCGGGATTGCGGGCGAGTCTAAGCGCGGCGGTATAGACTACGTCGAGATAGGGAAGCGCGGTCTGCTCGAAGCGCTGGCGCCGATTACGGGACGTGCCGCTCTTTCCCATGTTCCGCTTGGCTAAACCCTAGTATGCTGGTACTCAAACCAATTCAATAAATTAGCTACGCAGGCAATTGCCGGCGCGGATGGATTCGCGGTGATCCGAAGCCGCGCCAGGTTTGTAGTTCAAGAGGTATCATCATAGTCACAACAATTTCAGGTGCTGCGGGCTGAATAAGTGGCCTAGAACATTCGTTACTAAGCGCATCGGCAGTCAGGCGAGCGCGGCCGACCGTTGCTCCATCATCGGTAATCCGGGGGCACTTTGGCAAGAGCTCCAATCCGGGGGTAGAATCGCGGCGCAAGCCTCTTTATTTTTGACCGGTAGAAAAGGAGATGGACATGGATAAATTGAAACTTTCGGGTGCGGTGCTTGCGACTGCGGTTGGGCTGCTGTTCATGGCGCAGCCGCTGGTGCTGGCCGACGACTCTGGCGGCGCGCAAGTGAAATGTGTCGCGGGCAACAGTTGCAAAGGCCAGAGCGCCTGCAAGAGCGCAAGCAACAGTTGCAAGGGGCAGAACTCGTGCAAGGGCAAGGGCTGGGTGATGACTCCCACCGCCGCCGCATGCTCGCAGGCGGGCGGACACGTCGAGTCATAACGACTGTGTTGCGGCCGTGCGCGTTGGCGAGTGGACGCGCACGGCCGCTCGACTTTTTAATCTTTCCGCCATTCTGATGAACCGTTTTGGCCTGCCTGCTCTCGGGACCGGGGTGGGGCTACGGCCCCCGCACTACGCAGAGGTGATTGCGGAACGGCCCGCGATCGACTGGTTCGAGGTCATCACGGAAAATTTTATGGTCGCGGGCGGGCGTCCGCTCGAAGTGCTCGAGCAGGTTCGCGCGAATTATCCGATCGTCCTCCACGGCGTCTCGATGTCACTGGGTTCCGCCGATCGGCTGAACCGCGGCCATCTGCGCGGCGTCGCCGAACTCGCCAAGCGCTTCGAGCCGGCGTGGATTTCCGATCATCTCTGCTGGACCGGGGTGGGCGGGCGGAATCTTCACGATCTCATGCCGCTGCCCTACACCGCGGAAACCGCGATGCATGTGGCCGGACGCCTCCGCCAGGCGCAGGAGCTGCTTGGCCGCCGCATCCTGATTGAGAATGTCTCGAGTTATCTTTCCTATACTCAGTCGACGATGCCGGAATGGGAGTTCGTGTCGGCAATCGCCGAAGAAGCTGATTGCGGGATTTTACTGGACATCAACAATATATTTGTCAGTTCGTTTAACCATCGCTTCGACGCCAAACAATATATCGAGGGGATCCCGCTTGATCGGGTCGTGCAGTTCCATCTGGCCGGCCATAGCGATCACGGGAAGTACCTGCTCGACACGCACGACCATCCGATTCGGCCGGAAGTTTGGGCGCTCTATGACTACGCAGTGCAACGGTTTGGCGCGGTCTCGACGCTGATCGAGCGCGACGACAATATCCCGGAATTCGCGGAGCTGCAGGCCGAAGCTGACGAAGCGCGCCGGCGAAGCGATCTTACCATTTCGCCGGCCCAAAGCCTTGTCGCGGAATAAGCGATGGAACTTGAGCGTATCCAGAGTCTGCTCTACCGCTTGATCACTGCGCCGAGCGGAGTCGCGGAAGGACTCGCTGCGGAGGGCTTGCGCGGCGCCGACGAGCTGTCGGCGCTGATTTCCGGCGATGAACGGCTGACGGCATTTGAGCGCCTCGGAATATACGCGGACGCCTATTTTTATCGGCTGCTCGAGGTGCTCAAGGAGGACTATCCGGCAACTCTCGCGATTCTTGGCGACGCGCAGTTTCACAATCTCATTACCGGCTATCTGCTCGAGGATCCGCCGACCGAACCCTCGATCATGTACGCGGGCAGCAAACTGCCTGCCTTTCTCCGCGGGCATCCGTTAGCCGAGCAACGGCCCTTTCTGGCCGATCTGGCGACGCTCGAACGCGCGCTGATCGAGATCTTTCATGCGGCGGACGCGATTGCGCTGGACGCCGCCACGATGAAGGCGATCGCGCTTGCGGAATGGCCGGCGATCACTATTCGGCGGCATCCGGCGTCACGCATTCTGGAACTCGACTGGCACGTCGAGGGGGTGCTGCGGGCCGTCGAGCGCGCGGAGGATTGGAGCGTTCCCGCCTGCGCGCCAGTGAACCTTCTCGTTTGGCGGCGGAACGCGCAAGTTTCTTACCGCGAGCTCGAGCCCGGCGAGCGCGACGCCCTGATGCTCGCGGAGCGCGGCGCCAGCTTCGCGACGATCTGCGGCGCCGTTGCGCAGGAGACCGGTGATCCGGCGCCGGCCGTGCGGATCAGCCGCCTACTGAACGGCTGGATCGCGCAGGGGCTTTTGCTCCGCGACGAGACCGGCGCGGCGGTTTGAGCATCGCCAAGACCTGGCCGAGCATGTAGCGGAGCTTGTTGCGCGGCACGATCGCGTCGATCATGCCATGCGCCAGCAGAAACTCCGCGGTCTGAAAATTCTCCGGCAGTTGCTGACTGGTGGTCTGCTCGATTACCCGTCGTCCCGCAAAGCCGATCACCGCGCCGGGCTCGGCGAAATTGAGGTCGCCGAGGCTCGAAAACGAAGCGGCGACGCCGCCGGTGGTCGGATCGCACAGCACCGAGAGGTACGGGATGCGGGCGTCGCGCAGGCGCGCGATCGCGGCGCAGACTTTCGCCATCTGCATAAGAGAGAGCGCGCCTTCCTGCATCCGCGCACCGCCGGACGCCGAGAAAACGATCACCGGCAAACGCCGCCCGCGCGCGTAATCCATCAGCCGCGCGATTTTGTCGCCAACTACCACCCCCATACTGCCGCCCATGAAGTTGAAGTCCATGATCGCAAGCGCGGCCGGACGTCCTTCGATCTTGCCGAGCCCGGTGACCACCGCGTCGTTGCGGCCGCTGGCGCGTCGCGCGGCTTCGAGGCGCGTGGAATAGGGTTTGGAATCAACGAAGCCCAGCGGATCACCGCCGGCGACTTCGGCAAACAGCTCGCACCACTCGCCACGATCAATTGTAACTGCGAGGCGCTGCTCAATCGTGAGCCGCAGATGCCAGCCGCATTTCAGACAGACATTGAGATTGCGTTCGACTTCCTTGCGGAAGGCGATTTCACGACAGCCCGGGCATTTGAGCCAGATGTCATCAGAGGCTTGCGCGGGGGCGGCCTGCGGCGAGGGAGTCTGCACTGCTGCTTGGAGCTTTTGCGCCATGGGCGTCAAGCCTCGGCGACAGCGCTGGGGTTGGCCGGGCGCATCGCGTCCTTGAGAGCGGCGGCAAAATCGCCGATCACCGTTACCAGACGATCGGAGGCGGCGTGGTCTTCGATGAGTTGAGAAATCGCGCTGCCGACCACCACGGCGTCGGCGAAGGCGGCAACCTCGCGGGCTTGCTCCGGCGTCGAAATGCCGAAGCCGACGCCGATCGGCAACTCGGTAATTGCCCGCAGCGCACGCACCTTGCCCGCGAGCTCGGCGGCGAGGGCGGCGCGCGCGCCGGTCACGCCGGTGACCGCGACGTAGTAGAGAAATCCACTGGCGCTGGCGGCGATCGTGCGGGCGCGCTCAAGTGGTGTCGTCGGCGCGAGCAGGTAGATCAGATCAAGCCCGGCGGCGCGCGCCGGCTTGGCCAGCTCGGCGCTCTCTTCGGGCGGCAGGTCCACCACCAGTAGGCCGTCGAGTCCGGCGCGCGCCGCGTCGGCCGCCAGACGGGCGGGGCCGTAATGGTAAATCGGATTGTAGTAGCCGAAGAGGATCAGCGGAATCTCGGTCTGTTTGCGCAACTCGGCCACCATCGCGAGGATCGCGGGCAAGGTCGCGCCGGCGGCGAGGCCGCGGGCGGCGGCGCGCTGATTGGCCGGGCCGTCGGCCATCGGATCGGAAAAAGGCACGCCCAGTTCGATCAAATCAGCGCCGCGCGCTTCCAGCTCGAGGACCAGCCGGCGGGTGCGTTCGAGGGCGGGGTCGCCGGCCACGATATAAGGGATTAGCGCGCTTTCTGCGCGGGCGCGCAGCTCGCGAAATTTCCGCGCGATGCGTCCGCGCGCCGGACCGCTGGTCGCGCTCATAGCGTCACCCCGAACTCGCGCGCGACGGTCTGCATATCCTTGTCGCCGCGGCCCGACAGATTAATGATCATCACCTGTTCCTTCGGCAGCGTCGGCGCGAGCTTCGCGGCGTACGCGATCGCATGGGAGCTCTCGAGCGCCGGGATTATGCCCTCGCTCTCGGAGAGCAGTTTCAGCGCCTCGAGCGCTTCGGCGTCAGTGACGGCGACGTACTCGGCGCGGCCCGTGTCTTTGAGCCAGGCGAGCTCGGGGCCGACGCCGGGGTAATCGAGTCCGGCCGCGATCGAATGGGTCTCGCGAATCTGCCCCATCTCGTCCTGCAGCAGGTAGGTGCGATTTCCGTGCAGCACGCCGACCGAGCCGGCGGTCATCGTGGCGGCATGGAGCGGACCACTGAGCCCGAGCCCGGCCGCTTCGACGCCAATCATACGGACGGCCGCATCTTTGATGAACGGATAGAACAGGCCGATCGCATTGGAGCCGCCGTTGACACAGGCGATCAGCACGTCGGGCAGCCGCTGTTCTTTTTCCACAATCTGACGGCGCGCCTCCGCGCCAATCACCGACTGAAAATCGCGCACGATCATCGGATAGGGATGGGGGCCCGCCGCGGTGCCAATTAGATAGTAGGTAGTACGCACGGTCGCGATCCAGTCGCGCAGCGCTTCGTTGAGCGCGTCCTTAAGGCTCTTGCTGCCCGCATCGACACTGGTGACCTTGGCGCCGAGCAGCTTCATGCGGAAGACATTGAGCGACTGACGTTCGACGTCGACGCTGCCCATGAAGACTTCGCACTCTTTGCGGAAGAGCGCGGCCATCGTCGCGGTGGCGACGCCGTGTTGTCCCGCGCCGGTCTCGGCGGTGATGCGCGCCTTGCCCATGCGCGCGGCGAGCAGCGCCTGGCCGAGCGTATTGTTGACCTTGTGCGCGCCGGTGTGGCAAAGGTCTTCGCGCTTGAGATAGATTTTCGCGCCGCCAAGGCGGGCGCTCAGGTTGGCGCAAAAGAACAGCGGCGTTGGCCGGCCGACATACTCGCGCGCCAACCGCTTCAATTCGAGCCGAAAAGCGGGATCGCGTCGCGCCGCTTTGTAGGCGCTCTCGAGTTCGAACAGCGCGGGCATCAGGGTTTCGGCCACGTAGCGGCCGCCATAGAGGCCGAAGCGTCCGTGCCGGTCAGGCAGACTTTGCATTGGCGATAAAGCTCCTCATGCGGGCGGCGTCCTTGATTCCGGGCGCGGACTCGACGCCGCTTGCGACATCGACGCCGAAGGGCTTCAGGCGGGCGGCGGCGGCAACATTGTCGGGCGCGAGTCCGCCGGAAATATAGACGCGGCTGAGATCGTAGCCGGCGAAGGCGTCGAGCGGGCGGGCGCGTCCCGCGCCGCCGTACAGCGCCGGATGGAATGAATCAAGCAAAAGATAGTCGGCGCCGCCGTGCGGCCGCGCATCCGGCGCGACGCCATCCTTGAGCCGGAGCGCGCGAATCACCTTGACCGGCCATCCGCGCAGCGCAGTCTCGTCCTCGTCGCCGTGGAACTGCAAAAGATCAAGCCGCAGCGCGCTCAAGCGCTCGGCGATGTAGGCGCGCGGCGCGTTGACGAAAACCCCGGCAATTTCGCAGCGCGATCCGATCGCCTCGCGGATCGCCTGCGCCTGCTCGAGACTTAGCGCGCGCGGGCTGGGCGGGTAAAAATTCAAGCCGATGACGTCGGCGCCAAGCTCGACCGCGCAGCGCGCATCCTCGACGCGGGTGATGCCGCAGATCTTGATGCGGACAGTCATATATTGCTACCAGCGGTTATTTTGTTGACTCTCGCAGATTCGCCAAGTGCTCCCGCTAGCGCAGCCAATGCTACGCGCGGATTGCCGCCGCGCAGCAGGCTCTCGCCGATCAGAAACGCGCTTGCGCCGGCGCGATCGAGCCGGGCAATCTGCGCGGGCGTCTCGATTCCACTCTCGGCGACGATCAGTGCGGGACCACGATAGTCCTCGAGCAATTGCTCGGTCAAAGCGATATCGGTCTTGAAGGTATGGAGGTCGCGGTTGTTGATGCCGATCAATTCTGCATCCATCTCCGCGGCGCGGGCGAACTCCGCGCGATTATGCACCTCGATGAGCGCGGCGAGCCCGAGCTTGCGCGCAGCCTCCGCCAGGGTGCTGAGCGCGCCCTGCGTCAACATCGCGGCAATTAGCAGAATACAGTCGGCGCCGGCTGCGCGCGCCTCGAACAACTGGTAGTCGTCAAAGATAAAATCCTTGCGCAGTAGCGGCAGATCAACGGCCGCGCGCACCGTGCGCAAATCTTCGAGCGAGCCCTTGAAGTGGCGATCCGTGAGCACCGAGATCGCCGCGGCGCCGCTGCTGGCGTAATCGCGCCCGACTGTTGCGGGGTCGAGGCCCGGCATGATGTCGCCCTTGCTCGGCGAGGCGCGCTTGACCTCGGCGATGATCGCCGGGCGGCGGGCGCGTAGCGCGGCGACGATATCGCGAGGTGCGGCGGTGCCGCGGGCGGCCGCGGCGATCGCGTCGCGGCTCACCAGCTGCTGCCGCTCACGCAACTCCTCGCGCTTGGCGGCGAAAATCCGGTCGAGAATCGAACTCATACGCGAACCTCAGGACGCCTCCTGACTCGCCACCCGCAATTGTTCGATCGTTACGAGTGCGCGGCCCGAGGCCAGCACTTCCTGGGCAATCCGCACGCCCTCGGCGAGCGACGCCGCACCCTGACCGGCGTAGATTGCAGCGCCGGCGTTGAGTGCGAGGACGTCGCGCGCGGGACCTGGTTCACCGCCGAGGGCGTGGCGCAGAATTTCCATCGCATCGCCGGCGTCGGCGGTCAAAAACTGCGCGGCGCTGGCCCCTTCGATCGCAAAATTCTCAGGCGCAATCCGATACGAATCGAGCGTACCGCGGCGCATTTCGATCACCGAGGTCGGCGCACTCAGCGAGATCTCATCGAGGCCATCGAGTCCATGCACCACAAGCGCGTGTTCAACTTCAAGCGCGACCAGCGCCTCCGCGATCGGTTGCAGGAGGCGGGGCTCGGCGACGCCCAGCAATTGGTAGCGCGGGCGGGCGGGATTGGCGAGCGGCGCCATCAGGTTAAATATCGTGCGAATGCCGAGCGTCCGGCGCAACACCGCGAGACGCGCGAGCACTGGATGCCAGGCGGGCGCGAAGACGAAACAGATGCGTGCGCGCGCGAGGCATCGACGCAGCCCGGCCGGGTCGAGCTCGAGGCGCACGCCGAAGCGTTCGAGCACGTCAGCCGCACCGACGCGGCCGCTGATCGCGCGATTACCGTGCTTGGCGGTGGCGACGCCGGCGGCAGCCGCGACCAGCGCGGCGCCGGTCGAGATATTGAAGGTGCCGGCGCCGTCGCCGCCGGTGCCGGCGGTGTCGAGCACGCGGCCGTCGTCGAGGTTCAACGGACGCGCGCGATGGCGCATCGCGCGGACGCCGCCCGCCAGCTCCGCCGCAGTCTCGCCCTTCAAGCGCAGCGCGACGAGGAAACCGGCGACCAGCGCGTCCGGCACCACGTCGTCGAGGATCTCACCAAAGACCGTCTCGGCTTCGGCGGCGTCGAGCGAGCGGCCCTTGAGGACCGCGTCGAAGGCTTCGCGCAGCGTGCTCATCCGGGGATGCCGTCGAGGAAGTTCTTCAGGAGCGCCTTGCCGTCGGGTGTGCCGATCGACTCCGGATGAAACTGCACGCCCTCGATCGGATAGTCCTTGTGGCGCAGCCCCATAATCTCGTCTTCTGCCGTCCGCGCGCTGACCTCGAGACAGGCTGGGAGGCGCGTCGCTTCGACCAGCAGTGAATGATAGCGCATCGCCGCGAAGGGATTCGCAAGGCCGGCGAAGATTGTACGGCCGTCGTGAATCACCGGCGAGGTCTTGCCATGCATCAGGCGGCCGGCGCGAATGATCTTCGCGCCGAAGGCGTCGCCCAGACACTGATGACCCAGGCAGACGCCGAGGATCGGAAGCGCGCCGGCAAGTTCGCGCAGCAGAGTGACCGAGATTCCGGCCTCGGCGGGAGTGCCGGGCCCGGGCGAGATGATTACGGCGTCAGGCTGCAGGTCGCGCACGGCGGCAACGGTGATCGCATCATTGCGATGGACGGTCACACTGGCGCCGAGTTCGCCGAGATATTGAACGAGGTTGTAGGTGAAGGAGTCGTAATTATCGATCATGACGAGCCGGAGCGCCATCGCGATTACCTCCGCGCCGCGGCGTCTTCGAAGTCGCGCGCGGCGCCGAGCGCCCGCACCATCGCGCGCGCCTTGTTGCATGACTCGTCGAACTCGGCCGCCGGATCCGAATCCGCGACCACGCCGCCACCGGCCTGGATATAGACGCGATCGCCCTTAATCAACAGCGTTCGGAGTGCGATCGCAGTATCGGTGTTGCCGGTGTAGCTGAAATAGCCGACCGCGCCGGCATAGACGCCGCGGCGTACGGCTTCGAGCTCGTCGATAATCTCCATCGCGCGGATTTTGGGCGCGCCGGAGACGGTGCCTTGCGGGAAGGTTGCGCGAAAAGCGTCGAAGGCGTCCATCCCGTCCTTCAGCTCGCCGACCACGTTTGAGACGATATGCATCACGTGTGAGTAGCGCTCGACCCCCATCAGCTCGGTAACTTTGACGCTGCCGATTTTGGCCACCCGGCCGACGTCGTTGCGCCCGAGATCGACCAGCATGACATGCTCGGCGATCTCCTTGGGGTCGGCGAGCAGCTCGCGTTCGAGGCGCAGGTCGTCGGCCTCGCTGGCGCCGCGCGGCCGCGTCCCGGCGATCGGGCGCAGCGTGATCTCGCGGCCTTCGACCCGCACCATCGTCTCCGGCGACGCGCCGACCAGCGTGAGATCGCCGAGGCGCAGATAGAACATATACGGCGAGGGATTGATGGTGCGCAGGCTGCGATAAAGGTTGAACGGATGCGCCGTCAGCGGGGCCTCAAAACGCTGCGACGGCACGACTTGGATGATGTCGCCCGCCGCGATGTACTCCTTGGCCGCATCGACCATCGCCATGTAGCCCTCGCGCGTGACGTTCGAGGTGATCGAGGCCTCGGCGCGGAAGTTCGGCGGCGGCCCTTCGAGTGCGGGCCGGATCGCAGCCTCACGCAACCGTTCGAGCGTCTGATCGATCTTCTGCTCGCCGCTGCGCCACGCCTCGTGGGTCGAGCCGAATTCTTCAACCGGCACGCTGGCGATGATCCGCAGGGTCTGGCGGACGTTATCGAAGACCAGCACGGTATCGGTGAACATCAGGTAGAGGTCGGGCACGCCAAGATCGTCGTGGACGCTCGCCGGGATTCGTGGTTCGAAGGAGCGCACGAGATCGTAGGCGAGGAAGCCGACCGCGCCGCCGAAGAAACGCGGCAGGCCCGGCAGTTCGGGAGCCCGAAGCCGCTTAAGCTCGCGGCGCAGCTCCTCGAAGGGATTGTCAACGCTGCGCGATTCGACCGCGCGGCCCGGCCGAATCAGGTCCATGCGATGGCCGCGGGCGCGCACCACGCGCGCGGGCTCCGCGCCGAGAAAGGTGTAACGCCCCCACTTTTCGCCGCCGCGGACGCTTTCGAGCAGGAACGCATAATCCCCACGCGCGATCTTGAGAAAGGCGGAGACCGGCGTCTCGAGATCGGCAGCAACCTCGTGCGCCACCGGAATCAGGTTGAATCCTGCCGATGCAAACTGATCGAATTCGCGTTCGCCAGGCGTAATCATCACGTGCTCCTTACTCGAGTCCGACGGTCTTTGCTCCCGACCGCTGCGACGCTCCCGCGACCGACAACAAAAAGGCCGCTGGGTTTGGTTGCCCGCGGCCTCTGAGGAAAATCGGTTGTGTTAAAGAACTACAAAACCGGAGGACGGGCACTTACGCCAGCGCACCAGCGCCAGCCCTCCCAGACCTTTCCGCTAAGCAAGCAGTTCTCCACGATGCTCCAGTTAGCCATCCAAGGTGGCGTTTGTCAATCTTTGATTCTTCTTCCGGCGGCGAGTCCGCGTCGCCGTTTAGGGAAAGCTGCCACACGTTTCGCTGCGCGCCGACGCGCTTGCCAGATGGTACGGATCGATAACCCGTTGGTAATTTTCGGCGCAAGATTGTCCAAAGTATTACCTTGGCCGCCCCTCCGAGGATGGAGCTTACACTCGGAGCCGGAGGATTCGCGCATGAGCGGAAAGCTTTCGAGTTTCGTAGCTTCGGCCGAAAGCCGGGCTGCAATCAGACGAGTCGTGGCTCGGCCTCGCGGCTTGCATACCAGTGTTATGGCACTCGCGATCTCAGCGGCTCTCGTGGGCGCTGTGGTGTTTGCGCAAGAGCCCTTCGCGTCATCGACGCCGATGCCCACGCCAACCGCGCCCGGAGGGACCGCCAGTAAGGCCCCGGTCGCCGAAGCCACTCGGGGACCCGGCAGCCCTGGAGTAATAGCGGTGCATGCACCAGAGATCATTTTCCACGTTGGAGGCGAATCGGTATTTCCACCGAGCAATGAGTGTTCCGGGGCAATCTTACATGCCCTAAAGAGTCATGCCCCGGTCTTGATTCCACCGTCGGGCAAGCCAGCGGTCGACCAGCGTTGCACTGAAGAGATGGATCGAGCGCTTTACTTTGAACGAACGAGGTCCGAGTGCGCAAACGGCCCTTGTTGGTGAGGCTGAGAGCCTAGATAGCCAACATCTCCAACGTGACCGCGAGGGGACTGAAAATGACACGACTCTGGATGGGCTTGTTTCTGCTATCTCTTTGCTCCCATACTGCACACGCTCAGCAGCCTACGAGCCCCGGGCCGTTCGCGACCGGAAACGCCAACTTCTGGAGCAGCGCCACCAATCCCAATGCTCCGGGAGACGAACATGGCGCGGTTGGCCGGACTTACATAGTCTTGAAGGCCAATCTGCAATTCAGCTTTATCAATCGTGCCAACATTAAGAATGGCTACAATCCACTTCCGTCTGGAATGCCCATTCCGGATCATGCAAATCTGGGTAACTCAAATGTAATGACTATTACGGATTCTCAGGTGTGTGCAATCTCGATGTTGGTGACTATTTCACGTTGGTCCACCAATATGGCGGATCCATAACCGATCCGGGGCCCTACGAGTTCAAATCGAAACGGATCGGCTTCATTCCTCTTCCGGCGCCGAGTCCGCGTCGCTCGGCGGGGAGGACGCACCGCCTCCGCCGTAAGTCGCGTTGTATTTCTTGCGCAGTTCGGCCTCGGCTGTCGCCGCCTCTTCCTTGGTCGTGTAGGGGCCGACCACGACTTTGTACCAGGTCGAGCCGTTGAGCTCAGTCGGCGTCATGTGCGGCCGGTAGCCGAGGCCTTCGAGCCGTTTCACCATGTCGTTGGCGCTCGCCGCGTCCATCGCGGCCTGAATCTGGATATTGAAGGGCTTGCGACGGATATTGCTCGGCGCCGCCGGGGTGGCGATCGCGGCGACCTGCGCGGGACTTGGTGAAGACTCCGGCGCTGACGTGTCGGCGCCGTCAGTAGAGTCAGCGGTCTCGTCGGCGGCGTCGGCCGCGTCAGGCTTGACGGGTATCTCGGATTTGGTCGCGCCGGCTAGCTGTTTTTTTGGCTTCCCGATCGGTGACGCGGCAGAAGGAGAGGAAACCGTTGCTGATTGGTCGGAGCCGCTCGCAGAAGCCGCAGCCACGGGCACTGCTGGCGACGGCGCAGTTGCCGGCGGCGGGATCGTATAGCTCTCGGTAACTTGCTGCGCGGCGATTTGGCTCTGATGGCCGATGTCGTAACCGGCCAGCAGCCCCATCACGAAGACCGCGCCGGATAGTAGCAGGATCCCGATTAGAATTCCGGCGATACCGCCGGACCTGATATCGAAACGCATCGCGTGCCGATCCCCTATTCCGCTATCTCCAATCTACTACATGCGCTCCGGCGCACTGACGCCGAGCAGTTCGAGCCCCGCCGCGAGCGCCGTCCGCAGCACGCTGGCGAACAATAATCGCGCGCCGCTCAATGGGCGATTCGCGACATCAATTATACGGTTGGCCGGTTTATTGTAATAGCGATGGAAATCGCCCGCCAACTCGAGCAGCGCAAACGGAATCCGATGAGGTTCGAGGGACGCGGTCGCCGCGACGACGATTTCCGGCAGGGCCAACGCTTTGCGCACTAACGCCAACTCTTCATCTGCCAGCACGCTTAGATCGACTTCTTCCGCATCCTGCGCCAGCTCGAGGCGTTCGGCCTCGCGGAAGATACTGGCGAGCCGGGCGTGCGCGTACTGCACGTAAAAGACCGGATTTTCCGGCGCCTGGCGCTTGGCCAGATCGAGATCGAAATCCAGATGGCTGTCGTGCTTGCGGAAGAGAAAAAAGAAGCGCACCACGTCGGCGCCGACCTCGTCAATCAGCTCGTCGAGCGTGACGTAGGTCGCTTTGCGGGTCGACATCTTGACCTTCTCACCCGCGCGCGTAAGCGTGACGAATTGATAGATGATCGCGGTGATCGGCGTCGTGTCGTAGCCGAGCGCGCGCACCGCGGCGATTACGCCCTCATGCTCTGCGATATGGTCGGCGCCGAAAACGTCGATGATCCGCGCGAAGCCGCGCGTCAGCTTGTCGATATGATAGGCGATGTCGGGCGTGCGATAGGTCGGTTCGCCGCTTGACCTCACCAGCACCTGGTCCTGCTGGTTGGGCAGATTCAGCGCCTCGCCCTTGAGCCAGACCGCGCCGTCGCGATCGGTAACCAGATCACGCGCGCGCAGCCTTTCGAGGACGGCCGCGACGCGTCCGTCGCGCATCAGGTCCAATTCGTTGGTGTAGACGTCGAATCTGACGCCGAGACGCTCGCAGGTCCGGCGGATGTCGGCGAAGATCGCCTCAACCGCGGCGTTGGTGTAAAACTCGGCCGGAGGATCAGCCCGCGCATCAGCAAGTTTCTCGGTCAGAGATCGCGCGATCTCGCGAATGTACTCGCCCTGGTAGCCGTCTTCCGGGAGTTCCGCGCCCTCTCCGAGTTCCTGCAGATATCGCGCCTTGACCGACTCGCCGAGCAGCTTCATCTGCCGGCCGCCGTCATTGAAGTAATATTCGCGAGTTACCTCGTGGCCGGTAGCCTCATACAGGCGCGCGATCGTATCGCCGAGCACGGCATTGCGGCCATGCCCGACCGTCAAGGGGCCGGTGGGATTGGCGGAGAGAAACTCGACCTGCACCCGGCGGCCCGCGCCGATCAGCGGAGTGAGGAAGCTCGCGCCCAGCTTTGCGGTCCGGCGCAGTTCACCATGCCAATAGGCCGGCGCCATGCGAAAATTTATGAATCCGGGTCCGGCCACCGTGACCTCAGCGATTTCCGGCGGGCGAAGCTGATCCAGTTCCGCCTTGACGACCTCGGCGATCGCGCGCGGAGCCTTGCCCTCCGCCCGCGCGAGCGTCAGCGCGACGTTGCTGGCGGCGTCGCCATGCGTTGGATCTTTTGGCGCTTCGATTACGATATTTGCGGCAGCGGTCTTGAGCTTGCCCGCGGCGTGCGCGCGCGCCAGCGCGGCTTCGAGGGTGGCGAGGATCAATTGCTTCATAGGAGATGGTCTAATCTGCCAGATACTTTCGGCGGCGGGTAGGCGGTGGCCGGGAGGCCTGCTACTCTGTCAATTCCACCTGGCGCTACTGCGCTATTCCAAATGAACGAAGTTCCCAACTATCTCAGTAATCTGCGTCGCGGCCTTATCCGCTCCGAGGCCATCCTCCGCCCGGAGAAAAAAAATACCGCAGCCGTGCTGGTCGCGATGGTCTTGCGGGGAAACGCCTTAAATATCATCTACACGCGGCGCTCGGACCGCCTGAGCAGTCATCGCGGACAGGTCGCCTTCCCTGGCGGGCGCTTCGACCGGCGGGATTCCAATCTGGTGGCGACCGCACTGCGCGAAACGCATGAGGAGATCGGCATCGCGCCGCACAGTATCGAAGTGCTCGGCGGCTTCGAGGGACGTGAGACGCGCAGCAGCGAAATTTTCGTCGCGCCCTTCGTCGGGCTCGTGCGCGAGCCGTTCGAACTGCGGCCGGACCCTAAGGAAGTCGCCGAAATTTTCGAAGTGCCACTCGCCGCGCTCGAGGATCGTCGTTACCGCGGCCATTACAATTGGAGCCCTGACGGCGCATCGCGCCGCTTCCCAGCGATCCTCTACGCCGGCCAGACCATCTGGGGACTGACCTACGAACTCACGCTGCGCTTCCTTGAATACAGCCGTCGCGCCGCTCGCTTGAGCCGGCAACCGAAGGCGCTTCAGGCCGCCGGCCTTGCCGCCATCAACTCGAAATAGGATTGGCGGATGAGTGCGCTCGGCTGCACGCCGAGCATCTCCAGAACTTCGCGCAGTGTGGCCTCATAAGCGGCCGGCGCCTCGCCATCGCGAACAATGATCTCAATCTCGCCAAACTCGCCGAGTCCTTCGACCACGTCGAGATGGAGCCTGAGATGGTCGCGCGTCAGCAGCATCCGGCGTTTGTCCACGACGGCGATAACGCCAAGCGCCCGCTCAAGCATCGCGCGGGTTGCGAGCGGTTCCGCTACTGCTACGATCGTATAGTCGCTGACTTCCAAATCGCCAGTGAGCTCACGGCGATAATGAATCAGCGCAGCGCCCGCAGACTCTTCGCGCAACTTGAGCTTGCCGTGAGCGACGCGGTAGAAGGTGTCGCGCTGAACCAGTGTCGCCCGATAGAGCAGGCCGGACCGCTCGGCGCGTGCTCGCGCACCCGGCAAATCCGTAAGTTTGAACTTGGCTTCGAGGTTACGCATCGCCGCGGCGTGCTTGACAGCTCAAAACGCCGCCACATAGGCTCGCACGATCCGTGAGGATTTCCGAGCGCGATGGCCAAAAAATCCAGTCACGATACTCCCCGGTTGCGCGAGATGGGTTTTGATCCAGGCGCGCCGCCGGCAGAGGCGTTAGCGACCCTGCGCGCCCTGCGCGAACGTCCCGACGCGCCGCTGGAGCTGATCGCCGAGGCGCTCGGCGGGATCGCCTCCCCGGAAGCGGCGGCCGCCCTCGCCGAGCTGGAGGCCAACGCTCGCGGGGGCTTGCGCCGAGCGATCCGTGGCGCGCTTTTCCGCCTGCATCAGCGCGGCATCGAAGCGCCGGTCTCCGCTCCCACTGCCGCCGCGGCGCCGACGTCAATAATTGAAGAAGGCTTAACCGCACTGCTCTCATTCGCCGACGCCGACGGCGCGCGCATCGTCTGGATGCTCAAGCCGCGCGGCGGGAGCGGGGGCGGCTTGCGGCGCCTCTGGGGCCTGGCCTCGGAAAGCGAGGGGTTGCTCGGCGCGACGCTCGAGAGCGTCACGCGCAAGGAGTATCGCGCGCAGCGCGCCGAACTCGAACGGCGCGCGGGAACTCCGCTGTTCGAGGCTGATGGCGCGCTCGCCGACTTCATCCTGTGCGAGGCGTGGCGGCAAACCCCTGAAGCGCGGCGTGGGCGAGTAGGCGACTTTCTGACGCTGCGCGCCGAGTTGCTCGCGAGCCCGCCGGCGGCTGATTTCCATCATCCGATCTATCGCGAACTGGCGGCGCAACTCGCGATTGATCCGCCCGCCGAACTGGTACGCGAACCGGACGTCGGCGCCTATAAACTGTCAGCGGCCGCCATCAAACCTTACGCCGAGGAGGTGAGCGGTTTGCAGCAGAGCACGATCGTGCTCAGCCGCATGCAGCAGGAGGAGCGCGTCGGCACCGTAGTCGAGCGCGCCCTCGGCGACCTGCTCGCGGGCGAGACCGCGTATCGCCTGCGGCGCCATCTCGAGGACACGGCTTACATCTTCGCGCGTAGCGGCAAGCTCGAGGCCGCCGGATGGGCCGCGGCTGCGGCCGCACGACTTCACGATCGCGTCGACCCGAAGCGTTCCGCCTTTTTCCAGGCCTTTATGCGCGCGCAACTCGGCGCGCTCCTGGTCGAGCAGAAGGAGGAAGCGCGCGACGAGCCCCGGCTCATCATGACGCCGGCGGAAGCGATGCGCGCGCGACAGGCCGCACAGGCGCGGATGCGCGGGCGCGGCGCGCGATGAGCCACGCTGCGGAAAGGGTGATAGCGCTGCGACCCCTCGAAGGCATCCGCGTCCTCGATCTCAGCCGCGTCCTTGCCGGACCCTTCTGCACGATGAATCTGGCGGATCTCGGCGCCGAAGTGATCAAGGTCGAGATGCCCGGGCGCGGCGACGACTCGCGCGGCTACGCCCCGCGCATCCCGAACTCGAACGACTCCGGCTATTTCTACAGCGTTAATCGCGGCAAGAGCAGCGTCACGCTCGACCTGCGTCAGCCAGCCGGCGCTGAGATTCTGCTGGCGCTTGCGCAGCACGCCGACATTGTCGTCGAGAACTTTTCGCCAGGGACGATGGAGCGCTTCGGCCTGGGCTATGCGCGGCTGCACGCCGCCAACCCGCGGATCATTCTGTGCTCAATCTCGGGCTTCGGACAGAGCGGCCCGATGGCGGCGGCGCCGGCGTATGACATCGTCGCGCAGGCCCTCGGCGGTACGATGAGCATCACCGGCGACGCGGGCGGCGCGCCGATGCGCTGTGGCGTTTCCGTGGGCGATCTCGCGGCGGCGCTCTACGCTGTGGTCGCGATTTTCGCCGCGCTGCGCGTCCGCGATAGCATCGGCGTGGGACAGCATCTGGACATCGCGATGCTCGATTGCCAGGTCGCGTGGCTTGAAGACGCGCTCGCGCGCTACTCGGCCACCGGCCGGGTGCCGGGTCCGGTCGGCTCGCGCCATCCGTCGATCACGCCGTTCCAACAATTCCGCGCGGCGGACGATTACTTCGTCGCCGGCTGCGGCAACGAAGCGATCTGGGGTCGTTTCTGCGACGCAATCGGACTGTCTGAGCTCCGGCTCGATCCGCGTTTCGCCCTCAATGCCGATCGCACCGCGCATCACGTCGAGCTTGAGCCGATTCTCGCCGATCACTTCGCGCGCCATCCGCGCGCACATTGGCTCGCGCGGCTCGAAGCCGCCAGTGTGCCCTGCGCGCCGATCGCGAATGTCGCCGAAGTCACGCGCAACCCGCATCTCGCCGAGCGTCAGATGATTCTGCACGCCGATCATCCGAGCTTCCCTGACCTCATCGTTCCCGGCTCACCGCTCAAAGTTGTCGGCGTCGATAGCGCTCCGAATACGCGCTCGCCGCAACTGGGTGAACACACCGATCAGGTTCTCGCCCGGCTGCTCGGCTACGACGCCAGCCGTCTCGCCGAACTCCGCACTCAGCAGATCATCTGAGACGTCGGCAGGGCGCGGGACTTACGTAGGGCCAACCGCGGTGCGGGTATGCATCTGAGTGATCGAGCGGCCGCGCGTCTCGGGCAGCATCCAGACCAGCGCAGCGCCGGCTGCCGAAAAGAGCGCGCCGAGCGCGAGGGTCGGCGCGAACCCTATCATGCTGAGCCACGTGATCAGCAGCGGCGTGAAAAATTGAACGCCCCGCGTGGTGTTGAGCAGCAGGCCGAGCGCGCTGTTGCGCACCCGCGTCGGCAGCATCTCGGAGACCATCGGGCCGACACCGGCCCACAGTCCGGTGCCAACGCCGGCGACGACCATCGACGCGCTGAGCAGGCCGCTCATCCCGCGCGCCCAGGTCCACAGAATCGTCGTCGGCAATACGCCCACCGCCATCAGGAGGCCGAAGAGGCTCACGACCGGACGCCGCCCGAAGCGATCGGCGAGCCAGCCGAACATGGCGTAGCCGAAAACCCCGCCGCATTGCATCCGGATCATGAGCGACCCGCCGGCCGCGGGACTTAAACCGCGCGTGAGCCGCAGATACGAGGGCATCCAGCTATAGGTGAACCAGTAGGCTTCGGAATTGACCAGCAGGATCAGGAAGAGCGTCGCCACAATGCCGCGATAGGCGTGCAGCTCATGCAGGTCCGCGCGACTCATCCAGCGGCGGCTCGTTGGCGGGTCCAGACGTCGCTCTCGGTCAGCCGGCGCCATACCGCGCCCGCGACGAGAAACGCGGGAATCGCAGAGAGAATGAAAACCGCGCGCCAGCCGATCGCGGGTTCGAGATCCACGTGGCCTTACCCCCTCGAAGTATCCCACCGATAGGTTAGTGTCTGCCGGAAAGGAAGGCGGACATGAAGCGAGCGCGGTTTAGCGAGGAGCAGATCATCGGCGTTTTGAAGGAGGCGGAGGCCGGGGCCAAGGTCAGCGAA
>DATGHL010000002.1 GCA_035308025.1 Candidatus Binataceae bacterium | reverse complement strand
CTCTCCCGTAAGCCTTCCCGAACTTCAGAGGGCTTATAGCGAAGAGTTGAACCAGCGCACATAGCCCAATGCCAAAGCGCCGGCCTGTCCGAGCCAGAATAGCAGACCGGACCTTGTAGTGAAGTCCTTTAGACTTACCTTGACAATACTCCGACAATCGGCAATATCGCGATCCCCAGCACCACCGTGGACGGCGACTTGCAAGGATTCTGGAGTTCCTGTGGGAGGTGCAGTAAACGGGCAGACGCTCGGGATTATTGCAAGCTCGGCAGGTGGCGCCGGTGTGGCATCGAATGTTTTATTTAATATTGCAGCTCCGCAAGCAATCTCACAAGCCGTCAAGTGTGCGACTGGGGGCATAACCTGCACAGGGTCATTGCGCAGCGTGTGTATGGCGACCTTTCAGCCGTGGCCAATCGATGCGGGGTTTGGTAACGCGCATTATGTGATGCTCCCTGGCACCGTGGATTTCACTACCATGTTGGCAGTCCCGACGGACTTACTCTTTAAACTCTCCTGCACATCAAACGGTATACATGGTCAGACGGAATCCGACGCACATAGCTATGGTGCGAGTTATTTGGGGCTGCTGTCTCCGAGTACACGATACCAGACCCAGCCGTGGCCGTCGCCCCTAATAGCTAACTTTGAGGCTTCGACGACCGCCCAAAATCCCTTCATCACAGGTGCGACCTGTAAGATTCAGTGTGAAACTCAGGGTGCGGATGTGATGATTAATGGAGCAACGACGGGAGGTTTGGGAGCGGCTTCCGGTGGAACTCAAGCGCTCATTATCGCCTCGCCAAATTTGGGAGTAGGAAACTAGAAACACCACTCAAAATCTCGCTGGCTGCGCGGCGTGGCTCGATTGTCCCAGGCCCGGATTGAGCGAGCTCTGCTGCACCATAGCTCCAGGATTGACATTTATGAACACCATAGCTTAGCCTTTGGCTATGGAAAACAAGCGGTCGAGATCGGATCGAGCGAAACGAAGCTCCACAACTCGACGAAGCCCGGCGACAATTGTATCGGCGAGCGCCCTCAGCCTCGCGCTAATGGCGTTCACCGGGCCGGCCCATGCGACCGAGAGCGTCATTTACAATTTTCCAAGCACTGGGTCACCGGCCGGCGTGATCGTTGACAAGAGCGGCAATCTCTATGGTACGACGCCGGGCCCGGGCGGTTCGGTGTTTTCGCTCACCCCGCCCGCCGTTGCCGGCGACCCGTGGGGTGTAACTATTATTCATGAATTTCCAAGTTCTGGAAGCGACGATGGATCTAACCCGGTCGCCAGCCTGCTCGCTGGAAGGGGTGCCCTCTTCGGAACGACACAGGATGGTGGCGCGTCGAACTTGGGCACGGTCTTCGAAGTGACGCCACCCGCGACTGCGGGCGGCTCGTGGGGCGAGAGTGTGCTCTACTCCTTTACCGGTGGAAGCGACGGCTCTCAACCCGTCGCGAGCCTGATCGCAGATTCGAGCGGGATCCTTTACGGGACGGCCCAGCTTGGTGGCGCATCCGGCTTGGGGACGGTGTTTTCCCTCAAGCCGCCGAGCAGCGCCGGCCCCTGGACGGAGAGCGTCCTCCACTCATTCACGGGCGGAAGCGACGGCTCCCAGCCAGTGGCCGGACTCGTCGCTGATCGCAGTGGCACACTCTACGGAACCACGCAGTTCGGCGGCGCGTCAAACTCCGGCACAGTCTTCGCGCTGACGCCGCCTCCGATTTCGGGGGGCGCGTGGAGTGAGAGCGTGCTGTACGCCTTTACGGGGATAAACGATGGCGGCGAGCCGCTCGCGGGCCTGCTACTCGCCCCCAACGGCGCGCTCTACGGCACGACGTTGGAGGGCGGCCAGAGATTTCAGGCGTTTTGCTCCAGCAATAAAGGCTGCGGCGTCGTCTTCAAGCTGACCCCGCCGACGACCCCTGGTGGTCTCTGGACCGAGAGCGTTCTGCACAGATTCCTCGGCGAGGACGTGGGCTCGTCAGACGGATCGAGTCCGGCAGGCAGCCTTCTGGCTGGCCCCGCTGGCACCCTCTATGGCACAACCTTATCCGGCGGTGGTTCCTCGTTCGGCGAAGGTACGGTCTTCAAGCTGACCCCACCGACGACCCCTGGCGGTCTCTGGACCGTGAGCGTCAAACATGCCTTCTTTAATAACACAGGTGACGGAGTTCTCCCGGCATCTGGTCTCGTATTCAGCAATCACGAACTTTTCGGCACCACCGAGAGCGGAGGCGAGTCGGGTCTCCAAGGCACCGTGTTCGAGGTAACCCCCTAGCGAAGGTGCCTCGCCTTCGCCGGTGCTCTTACCAGTGCGGCGGATCCGCCGCTGATGAACGTGACCGTGACCGGCGTGGGCCGATGACCCGCGAGAACACTCACACGCGAGCGGCGTCATCGAGTTCGATTGTGCGTTCAAGAAACTTGACGGCGTGGCCGGCGTCAAATCCGAGCATCGCGCGATGAAGTCATTTGCAATGAGAGCGGCGGCGCAAACTGGGGTGCTGCTGATTCCGGTGGCGCTGACTTTTGTCGCGGCGGGAACAATCCAGTACTGGCAAGGATGGGTTTTCTGGCTGGCGTTTCTCGGCTCTTCGAGCGCGACCGGAGTCTATCTGATCCAGCACGATCGCGCGCTGCTCGCGCGGCGGATGCGGGTCGGCCCGCAGGCGGAATCGCGGCCGCGCCAGAAGCTGATCGTGGCGCTGCTTTTCGTGATGTTCGTGGCGTTGGCGATCGTGCCGGGGCTGGACTATCGGTCGGCTGGTCTCACGTGCCCGGCGCGATTGTGATTCTCGCGAATCTGGTCATCGTGGCGATGTTCGGGTTTTTCATTCTGGTGATGCGCGAAAACAGCTTCGCGGCGTCGACGATCACCGTCGAGGCCGGGCAGCATGTGATCTCGACCGGGCCATACGCGTACGTACGCCATCCAATGTACGCAGGCGCGGTACTGATGATCTTCGCGATGCCGCTTGCGCTGGGTTCCCTATGGGGATTGCTGGTCGCGGTGCTCGCATTCCCGATTCTGCTGGCGCGAATCTTTGACGAGGAGCGTGCGCTCTCGGCGGAGCTTGCGGGCTACAATGACTACCGCCGCCGCGTCCCCTGGCGATTGATTCCGCGGGTCTGGTAGCGCCGCCGCGTATGCGGCGGGAGCGCTAGCCCTGGCAGCAAATCTATGAAAATCTGATTTTGTGGGATTGCGCATTTCAGCGACCAAGGCTGCCCGGAGCTTCTCGGAGCTGATGAACCGGGTCCGTTATGGGGGCGAGAGCTTCACCGTCGAACGCGGCGGCAAGCCGATCTGCGAAATTCTGCCGGCGCGGCCGCCCAAGTTCAGCGGGGCCGAGCTGGTGAACCTGCTCCGCACGCTGCCCAAGCCGGATGAGGACTATCTCGCCACCGTGGAGAATTTGGTGAAGCAGCAACCCGTCGTGGCCGAGTCCGGATGGCGACGCTGATCGACTCAAGCGTGCTGATCGCGGCGGAGCGGGGCCAGCTCCTTTTCGACGAGATTTTGGCGCGTTATGCGGAAGATGACGTCGCGATCTCGGCGGTGACCGCCTCTGAGCTTCTGCACGGCCTCTATCGCGCACGGACGGCGGCTCAACGGCAACGGCGCCAGGCTTTCGTCGAGGGCTTGCTCGCGCAGCTTCCGGTGATCGCTTTTGATCTGACCGTGGCGCGACTACACGCCTCGTTGTGGGCCGACCTGGCCAAGCGTGGTATTGCGGTGGGCGAGCGGGACTTGATGATCGGCGCCACCGCGGTAGCGAAGGATTACGCCGTAGCCACACGCGACGAGCGAAGCTTCCCGAAGATACCGGGCCTCGAGGTGCAGCGTCTTTGACGGGACACATGATCTTGATCTGATAGAGCGGAATCTTCATTTCTATCTCGCGATTGACGCCGCCGTCTTCATAATCCAGGCTGGCCACCACTGTCGTGCAAATGAACTATATATCTGGAACTTCCAGGATGAGAGATGAAGAAGACTGGCGCGGGCCAAGGGCAGACGGCCTCGGCACTCATTTCGAAAAGAATCGCCGAACTCGGGGACTGGCGCGGGGCAACCCTCAGCAGAATGCGCAAACTCATCAAGGAAGCAGACCCGAACGCCGTCGAGGAATGGAAGTGGATGGGCACTCCGGTATGGTCGCACGACGGCATCATCTGCACGGGCGAATCCTATAAGAAGGTCGTGAAGCTGACCTTCGCCAAGGGCGCGTCTCTGAAGGATCCGGCCCGGCTCTTCAACTCGAGTCGCGACGGTAACGTACGCCGCGCGATCGATATCCACGAAGGCGAAGAAGTTGACGAGTCGGCCTTCAAGACGCTCGTTCGCCAGGCGGCCGCTCTCAACAGTTCCGGCAAGTCGAAACCTGCGAAGAAAGCGAAGTCTTAAGGGATTCCGCGCCGCCCCTGAACAGCTCCGCGAGCGTGGTGGCGAAGGTGTCGTGGGAATAGTTTCGATCCAGCGGTTTCAGACCCGCTGCTGCAGCTCTACTTCAAATCCTGGCGGAAGATGAGAAGGCGGGGGATGCGGGTGCGGTCGTAGCCGCGCCATTTGGCGGCGGGCGTGGCGCTTGCGGTGACGCGGCGGAATTTGAGCCGCGCGAAGAAGCGGGCGGCGTTGGCCTCGGCGGTGCAGGCGAAGACGTAACGCAGACGGCGGGCGCGGGCCTCGGCGACGACCTCGCCGACGAGTTCCTGGGCGACGCCCTCGCGCTGGAAGCGGGTCAGGGTGTAGAGGCCGGTGATTTCGCCGGCGCGCTCGCGGCGGTAGGGCTCGGTCAGCAGCGAGACGATGCCGGCCAGATTCTCGTCGCCGACGCGGTAGCCGAAGCACGAAGGGAGCAGGCGGGCGATTTCGTCGTCGTCGCGCGGCAGCAGCGAACCTTCCTTCTGGCCGCGCTTGATGAGCGTGGCGGCCTCCTCGAAGTCATCGATGGCGATCGGCCGGACGTCGCCGTACTGGTGCTCGGTGAAGAGCGTGCCGGCGCCGATGAAGCTGAAAAGCTCGTCATAGACCTCGCGCGGGGCGGTCAGATTGACCGAGGGGACGCCGTCGCGAAGCGCATGGCCGGCGGCGCGGACGAGGGCGCGGCGGAGCGGGCTGGTCTCGCCGGCGAGGACGCGGCGCAGACGCTTGATCTCGACGAAGGGCAGGCGCGCGCCGTCGCCATTGTCGAGGCCGCCGCCGCGGTCGAGCAGGATAAGCTTGAAGACGCGCAGGCGCGCGGCAAGCTCGCGAGCGAAGACGACGAGATCGGCGGCATCGCCCGAGTCGACCGCGGCGATCACGATCGCGCCTGAGCGCAGGCCGCTCCAGATTTGGGTGATCGCGGAATCGGGCGGATAGGGCCGGGTGCGGAGTCCGCGCGCCGGATTGAAGGTTGGAATTTCGCCGCGCGGAGCGAGACGGCCGAGGCGGCGGAGGATCCGGGGCAGGGCCGCGGTCGAGGCGATGAGGATGCATCGGGTGGAGTTGCGCTTGAGCTCGCGCAGCGTACGGACGAGGGCGTCGAGTTCGCTCAAGCGCTCGCCGCTCGGCGGAATCAGCGTGAAGAGCAGGCTCTTGCCGTAGAACTCCTCGAGATAGAAGGCTTTCTCAGTAAAGACCGGCCCGCGGCGGGCGGGCGCAGTAGCGCCGCACGTATCGCTCAAGTCGCCGAGTTAATGGGGGACGGCGGAGCGGTCGCGCCGCGCACGGAAGCGACAAACGGGGCGTTGCGCGGGCGCGAGGAGGCGACTTCACTCAGGTTGGTATGGGCGAAGACGTCGAGCAGGACGCGCTGCCCCTGCTCCCACACCCGGTACATCCGGCAGCTCGGCTGCAGATCGCAGGAGACCGCGCCGTCGACGCAGAGGTTGAGGGTGATGGGGCCTTCGACCGCCTCGATTATTTCGCGGAAGGAGATGGTCGCGGCGGAGCGGCCGAGGTAGTAGCCGCCGCCGGGTCCGCGCCGCGCGCGCACCAGTCCCCCGCGCATCAGATCGCGAATGACTTTCTCGAGGTAGTACTTGGGGATGCGCTCGGCGCGGGCAATTTCGAGGCCGCGCGCGACGCCCTCGGGATGGTCGGCAAGGTGAATCATCGCGCGGAGGGCGTACTCGATTTTGCGCGGTATCTGCATCAGGCTCATGGCCGGCCTCCGCTGATCAGCTTGCGCGCCGTCGCGGCGATCGGTGATTTCGCGGCGCGGCCATTATGCAGATATGGGGCGGCGATGCGCTCGACGTATTTGACCAGCATGTCGCTCTCAAGATTGACCGCGTCGCCCGGCTGCTTGAAACCGAGCGTGGTCATCTTGAGGGTGTGCGGGATCAGCGCGACGGAGAATTTTGCCGCCGCGCCCAGATTCGGCTGTGCGTCGCCAGCTAAGAGTTTTGACGCAGCTCGCAGACTCGCGTGCTCGCTCCGCTCAGCAGCCTTCGCTCCGCTAGCGCATATATCAAAGACGGTGAGGCTGATGCCGTCGATGGCGACCGAACCTTTCTCGACGAGGTAGCGCGCGACGAGCGGCGGCGCGGCAAAGGTGTAGAGCCGCGAATCACCCTCGGGGGTGATCGAAACGATGCGGCCGACGCCGTCGACGTGGCCCGAGACCATATGACCGCCGAGCAGTTTTTCGAGCGTCAGACAGCGTTCGAGATTGACGCGGTCGCCGACCTTGAGCGCGCCCAGAACCGTGCGGCGCAGCGACTCGGGCGAGACATCCATGGTGAAGGCGCCGCGAGTTTTTTTGGTGACGGTCAGGCAGCATCCGTTGACCGCGATCGACTCACCGATTGCGATACGCGCGAGCGGCAGGCGGGTGCGAATCGTGACGACCGCGCCGTCGGCGGATTGGTCGAGGCGCTCGATGGTGCCGAGGTCTTCGATGATGCCGGTGAACAAGGGATTTGATGCTCGACTAAAAGTCCAGAAAAATCATACTTTTTATTTTACACCTGCACAAGCATGGCGCTGCGGCTGTGTGTGTGTAAGAGACGGGATGATTTGATCTTTCGGCAATTTTGGCCGGACTAGTGCGGACTTGGCCAGACTTGTTGATCCGCGACCTCGGCGCGACTTGCTGGGACGGGCAGCGGCGCGAAGCGTTGAACCCTAGCAACGGCGGGGCTTTGGCCCGCGTGTGAACCCGTCGTCAGACCGCGCGTGAGGGCCACGTGCAGAGGGAACGACGGCAGGAAAGCCCGGCTCGTCAGATCAAACCATCCCGCCGACAGATTGGAACCGAAGAAGGCGCAGAAGCACGCGACGTTAGGCAGACGCGGGTCCTAACGGCGTCGCTCGACATTTAGATCAAACCATCCCGCCGATGCGGAAAAATGTCGAGCGACGAGCCTAAGCGCTTGAAATATCGACACTATTTGCGCTTGAAAAGGTCGAGCGAAGGAAAAAAGGTCGAGCGAAGATCGCCTTCGCTCGACATTTTTGGAGGCTCTCAACGGCCTGCTCCTGCCCTGACGATGACCGCCGGCGCGGATCGAGGGTGAACGGCTGTTTATTAGTCGAGCTAATCGAGAAGAACGTTAGCCGTCAAGGGTCCGCGCAAACCAAACGACGCGAGAGAAAATAGCGTCGGCGTATGCTCTGATCGGCATCTTGTAGGGCATGTAAACCGGGTTGTCACATATAATGTGAAAGCTCCCGGTGCCCTCGAGCTGGATACGGCGGATCAAAAAAACTGGAGGCGGCCCGAGTAAAATGACGGCATACAGACCGTCGCGAAGCATCCGGCGATCATCGGCGAAGTTCACCAGCACAAGATCGCTGTCTTGGATGGTGGGCGCCATCGCGTCGCCGTTTGCGTGAGTGAGGAACAGCGTCTCCGGCTTAGGTGAACCAGGTAAGCTTCGCAGCAAATTAAGTTGGAAGGCTAGTTGAGCGACGCCGTGGAGCTCGCCTTTAGGCTTTCCCGGTTCGCCGATATTCGTGGTCGAATCTATAACGACATAGCCTTCCGGAACCAGGTCGGCCTTCATCTCGCCTCTGCCAGTTGCCAGCCATTCGACTGAAACTCCCGCGGCTTCCGCTAGATCGATCAGTTTTTTACGACTCGGCTCTGAGTCCTTCAGCCAAAGATGGATCGTGCTGTCGGAGACTCCGGCCTTAGCGGCGAGGGCAAGAATGCTTTCCGCATCACGGATCACTGTTTTTAGCCGTTTGACGAAGCCGGAATGACTTTTCGGATCGGGCTCGGCGACCGTGTGACTCGGCGTTCGCCTGTCTACTCTCGGAGTTCTTGCCTTCATCTCTCGGAGTTCTTGCCTTCATCTGATAATTATGAGACTAGTGCCTGATAATTATGAGACTATCGCCTTGCCTATGCCGAGAACTTACCACAAAGCGAAGCCGGATACCGCTAGTTCGTGGGACCGGCCAGCGATCATCGCCGCGCTATCGCGGCGAGGCTGGAGCATTCGGCGGCTAAGCGTCGAGCACGGATATTCTCCAAAGTCTCTCGGTCTGGCGCTACGCCAGCCCTGGCTCCGCTCAGAAAAAATCATCGCCGATACGATCGGCGTCAGCGCCGAAGAAATCTGGCCGGCGCGTTATGCGAAACGCAGTGGCCAGCGAGGGGATCAATGATCGCGTTGCCGGCAGAGCAGATCGCAAAGGCGGCCGGGTGGTCAACTGATCATCTTAATCGAGTCGCAAGCGAAGCCGGCATCCCGAAGCGGAAATTGGGGCAGGCTCACCGAGCTCATTATACATCCGAGATTTTGCGCGCCTTCTCAAAAGCGCGCCACCGAACAAAGCGACAAACGATCGAGAAATTATTCAGTTCGGCCGCGGCGGCAGGGCTGAGTTCAGAAGGCGAACGCGCATCGAGTAGAGCCGATGCGCGCGAGCGCGGCGGTGCAACGCTGCCGATTTCCGCTAGGGCCGGCGCCGCGGCCGTCAAGTCGTTGATCGAATTGCCGGATTCGGCGGGCGTGGTAGCGATGGCGCGGACCGAGGTCATCACTAGCCTCAGGAATTTACGCTCCACGCCGGGCTAAGTGATGCCCTCGCGCGTGAGCGTTTCGTCGAGTTGTGCCGGATGGGTGAGATCGAGCTACCGACGGGAGTGACCAAGGTCAGCCCGCCAACTCTGATCCGATGGACAAAGCGGGCGAGTGATGGGATCGCCGGGCTCTCGCCGAAATACGGAAAACCGCGCGGGTAGCGGGATCATGGAGTCTAGTACGGAGCTCCGCGATCTCGCGCACGCGATGCTCGCTCAGTTCGGGCGCTCGCTCAGGGCGCCGCGGATCCGCGAAGCGATGGCCGTGCGGTTTCCGGAGGCTCAACTCCCATCGCTGACCACGATCAAGGATTACACAAAGCGCTGGCGCATCGAAAATCCGGCGCTCGAAGAGGCCCTAAACGATCCCGACCGCTTCAAAGCCAAACACCGAACTAAGATCGCGCACGCGGACACCGACGTTGTCCGGTTAGCTCAGCTTTGGGAAATCGACGGCACAACCGGCGATATCATGCTGAAGAACGGCCGCCGTTACACGATTCTCACAGTAATCGACATATACTCACGGCGCTCGATGTTTCTTGTAGCGCCGTCGGAAAGCGCAAGCGCAGCTGCGCGCCTGATTTGTAAAGCGATCACCGCGTGGGGCGTGCCCGAGGAGATCGCCGGCGACAATGGCGCCGGCTTTGTCAGTGAATATCTGCAACGGCTGCTCGCGGATTTGGGGATCATCTATACGGCACGTCCGCCCTTCCGGCCTGAGCTGAAATCTCATGTCGAGCGGATGAACAGGACTCTGTCGCACGAGTTCTTTCCGATGTTGCCAGGCTTCACCGGCCACAGCGTTGCGGAGCAGCAAGCGCGGCGCGCGCGACAATCTTTTGCAGCACGCTTCGGCAAGAACAGGGCTGAACTGTTTGAGGCGGCGCTGACGGCCGAAGAGTTACAAATTAAAATTGATATTTGGGCCGACAAAGTTTACGGCGAGCGGCCGCATAAGGGGCTCGCCGGCCGGATACCGAACGCGGTAGCGGCGGCATGGCGCGGCGGTGTGCGGTTCATCGACGACCGCGCTGAATTGGAGCTGCTCGCTCAAGCCGCAGTGAAGCGCAAGATCGTGGCCGGCAGAGTGACGATCGAGGGTGTCGATTTCATCGCGGAGGAACTGAGTACGCATTGCGGCGAACAGGTGACGGTCTTTCCGCACCCGTCCGGAAACATGGGTCTCATCTATGTATTTCGCGAAACTCGGCGCGGGCGTGAAGCGCTTTGCGTCGCCGTCAATCCCGAGCGCGCGGGGATAGATCGCGACACACTCGCGATCACAGCGCGGCGGTTTCAAAATAAATTCATCAACGAGCGACGGGCGGAAACGCGACGCCTGGTCAAGCGGATCAATCCCGCGAGCCTCGCGGATGAGGTGTTGAAATACGCCACTGAAAACGCACCGACCGTCGTGCCGGAACATGAGCGGATTTCCTATCAGACACCAGCGCTGACGGCGGCCCGCGAAGCGATCAAAGGTGCCGCGGCGGTGGACCTAAGCAATGTTAGCCAGCTTCGGCCGCAGATTGAGCTGCGCCTGCCGCCGGCAGGTAATGATTGCAGTTACGATTTCGAGGCAAAATCTCCAGCAGAAGAGCGCTTCGACAAATATCTAGAGCTCAAATCGATCCCGCCAGAGCAGTTGAGCGAGGCGGATGCTCGACGAATCCTGATTTACGAGACCGGGCCAGAATTTGAGGCGCGCAAACAATTGGGGTTGGTGGCATGAAGCGCAAAATCGTGCCGACGCAAAACATCGCTGCCGGCGTGGCGATGATCAACCGCCTATCGAGCCACTCTCAGCCGCTAGGACTGATTTATGGCGGCGCCGGTCTGGGTAAAACCGCGCTTACCGAAGAGATCCTCAAGAGTGGCGACGTTGTATATGTCCGCGCTTGCGAGGCGTGGCGAACTTCGCGCGGCATGATGTTAAAGGACATTCTTAACGCGGTTGTCCCTCGCTGGGGTGCGGAATGGCATTCGACTGAGTATTTGTATAGGACGCTGCTAGACGAACTGCGTACCCGCCCGAATCTAATTTTGTTACTTGATGAGAGTGACTATCTGGCGCGCGGGAAACATCACGACTTGCTTAATGCAATTCGCGATCTCGCCGACGGAGCGGGCATCCGCGTTGTCTTCATCTCGATCAACAGTCTGGCACGATTACTGGCGAGTCCGACTGAGTTTCTCGAAGCGGTAAGCTCGCGCATCGGTGGCATGGTTGAGTTCAGGCGTTGCTCCCTAGCGGACGCTTCTTTGCTCGCCCGTGAGTTGGTTGAAGGCGTGGCGTTCGAGCGCGAGGTTATTGTGGAATGTCTCCGAGCAAGCAACGGCTCGATCCGGGTCTTGTTGGGGCTGTTTGCGCAACTCGAACAACGCGCGCATGCCGCGAAGCTCGATGCTCTGAAACTTACCGACTGTGTCGATTTTGGGATTTTAGCGCCGCCGGCGACACCAGCCAAGGCCTCGACCGCGAAATCCGCAACTGTACCAATATCGCTTTCAGCGTTGACGGATCTGCCGGTCAGATCGGCAGTCGGGTGAGGCTAATGGTGCCAGAGGGAAATATCATGTCCGCCAAACTAGACGATAGGGAAATGCAAGTTCGCCGAGAGGTGACCGTGCGCGATGGGATCGCGGCGCTCCGTCAGCTCGAAACAGCATTATCCGGCAGTAAGCCTTTATCAGTGTTCGACCGCGAAGCGCTGACCCAGAGGATCGAAGCGGCGATTTACGATCTGGCGGCAGTGGTGATCGCGGCCGGGGCGTTCGTCGATGTCGCCAATCGGGAGCTCGCAGAAGCCGAATCCAAGCCGACGGGTATCTGCTCACGCTGTCACGCAACTCTGACGCGGACGCCCCAAGAGTTGCGACAGCATATCGAGTCTGTCGCGAAACAAGCTTACCAACATCAGGGCTGGCCGGTTGAGGCATTCGTCGAGAAAGTCTCGGCGGCGCTGGAGCCGGGCGATGAAATTGTCTGGTTGATAATCGGCGGCGCCTCAGTACGGCGGCGCGATGGCAGCGGCTATGTCGTATGGCGGGCGGACTCATGAGTGAAACGCTCGAAAAACTACTCGAAGACGTAGAGGTTGCGCGCGTGTTGCGGATCGAGCCTGAAACGCTGCGCGCCTGGCGGCGGCAGGGCCGAGGGCCGGTGTTCGTCGAGCTCGGCTCGAAGCTCATCCGCTATCGAACCGAAGATGTGCGGGCGTGGATTGCGGCGCATCGACGTGGTGATGGAGCTCAATGAACGGCGCACGAAAATCCGCAGACGAAACCATGCGGCGCCGAGTTGGGGAAGATCCACGTTTGATCAACGACAATTAAATTTGCTGGCTGACGACAATTAGAATTGCCGGTTGTCGTCGTCCCGGCGGCGCGCGAGAGAAGTGGAGCGAGGCGGTGAGGCTCCATGGTGAAGGACGCGCAGGTCGGGGTGTTGCGGAGAAGA
>DATGHL010000001.1 GCA_035308025.1 Candidatus Binataceae bacterium | reverse complement strand
CAGCGCCTATCTCTTTGGCGCGGTGCTGAGCAGATTCTTGGGCCTCTACGTCGCGGTGAACTCGTTCACCGAATTGGTGATGAAGGGCAGGCAGCGGGATGAGATGTGGCGATGGCCGGCAGTAACGGGCGACTCGATGCTTCTCTGAGCGAGAGGCTCGACCAGCAGCCGTATCGTTTCGATATTCGGCAGGCGGTGCGTCTGCTGGAGCTGATGGCGCCTGCAGATTCCGTGGCGGTTGGAGCCGGCAGCGATCCGAGACGCGAGGCGGTCCGCTTGCGCAGCAGTCTGAGCAGCAATTTTCCGCCGAGCGATATCGAAAGCCTTGACCGCACCGACGGCGAGCCCCAGCCGACCCTCACCCTTACCGTCCTCGGCCTCGCCGGCGCGTTTGGACCGCTACCGCCACCTCTGAGCGCGCGCGTGATCGAACGCGAGCGCGTCAAAGATCATTCTGCGCGCGACTTTCTCGATCTCTTCAACCATCGCCTGCTGGCGCTCCTGTTGCGTCTCGACAAGCTCTTTTCTCCACCGTTGCAGATCGCCTCGGCCAAGGACGTCGCCTCGGCCGACACGCCGGCGAGCGTTCCCTTGCTCGCCTTGCTCGGTTTGGCGACGTTGTCGCCCGCCCAGGTCGAAGCCCACCTCGGCGCCATCGCCGCAAGCCTGATCGGAGCTGCCGGGCTGCTCAATCCCAAGCCCTTCTCGGCCCACGCGCTCGAACGGCTCATCGGCGCGCATTTCGGCCTGCCGGTCCGGGTTTTGCCGCTAAGCGGCGGCTGGCTGAGTCTGGCCGCGGATCAATACACCCGGCTGGGGCGCTCGGGAAGGCTGGCCCAGAGTGCCGTGCTGGGCAAGCGCATCTGGGATCAGGCCGCCGGCATCTGCCTTGAGATCGGGCCGACTGATCGCGAGACCTTTTTGAAGTTTCTGCCCGACGGCCCCAAGCATGAGGAACTTGCCGGGCTGGTCGCCTTTGCGCTCGGCGACGCTTTCGAGGTCGAGATGCGCGTGATGCTGCGGCCGCCGGACGTGCCGCCAGGCGCCCTTGGCCAGCCCCGCCCCCGACTCGGATGGACTTCATGGCTGGGCCAGGCGCCGTGGCAGCTCCCGGCCCCGATCCACTTGCGCCTAACCACGCGCCGCGCGGCGCAGGATTAATGACGGATTCCAAACGGCTGGTCGCCACCCTCACCGCGCCGGCGCGCGGCGCGCTTGAGCGTGCCGCCGAACGCGCCTTGCGCGAGCGCCATGCCACGATCGAACTCGAACATCTGCTTCTCGAGTTGTGCCGAGGCCAGGACACCGATCTGGCCTTTCTGATGCGCAACGAACGGCTCGACCCGCAACCGCTGCAAGCCGGCCTTGAAGCCGCGGTGGCGCGCTTCACCAGCGGCAGCCCGCGCATTCCCGCGCTCTCCGGCGAATTAGTCGATACTCTCGGCGCGGCTTGGGTGGTCGCCTCGGTCGATCAGGGCCTCGCCCAGCTCGGCTCCGCCAGCATCGTCTACGCCGCCCGCGAGAATGCTGCGCGGCGCGCCGCCCTGCTGGCGTCCGTCCCGGCCTTGAGCCCAATCTTTGCCAACCGCCTAGCGCAAGATCTGCCGGAATGGCTCCGCCTCGGCTCGGAGATCGCCGTCACCAATCCGGGCCCGCCGAAACCCGTCGGCGCTGCCTCGATCCTCGCCGCCTACACGATCGATCTGACCGCCCAGGCGCGGGCCGGACGCATCGATCCGGTGATTGGCCGCGACGCCGAAATCCGCCAGATCATCGACGTCCTGATGCGCCGTCAGCAGAACAATCCCATCCTCACCGGCCCGGCCGGGGTCGGGAAGACCGCGATCGTCGAGGGCTTCGCCAGCGCCATCGCCGCAGGCCGGGTACCGCCGCGACTCGCCGACCTCGTTGTCTGCAACCTCGATCTCGGACTCCTGCAGGCCGGCGCCTCGATGCGCGGCGAGTTTGAGCAAAGGCTGCGCACTGTCATCGATGAAGCCTCCACCGCCACGCCGCGCACCGTGCTGTTCATCGACGAAGCCCATATGCTAATCGGCGCCGGTGGCGCGGCCGGCCAGGCCGACGCGGCCAATCTGCTCAAGCCGGCTCTGGCGCGCGGCGCGCTGGGCGTCATCGCCGCTACGACCTGGGGCGAATACAAACGCTTCTTTGAGAAGGATCCGGCTTTGGCGCGCCGTTTCCAGGTCATCCGCGTTGCTGAGCCGACTGAAACTGTGGCCGTCGAGATGCTGCGCGGCCTCGCCCCAAAGCTCGAGGCCCATCACGGCGTAAGCATCCTCGAAGAGGCGCTGGCTGAAGCCGTGCGTCTGTCGCACCGTTTCATCGCAGGCCGGCAATTGCCCGAGAAAGCGATCTCGGTGCTCGATACGGCCTGCGCGCACGTTGCGATCGCACGCAGCACAGCGCCCGCCGAGCTCGCCGATGCTGAGCAGCGCTCTGCTGCGCTCGAGGCGGAACTCACCCGGCTGCGCCGCGAGGCAGCGCTGCAGGCGGACCGCGCCGAGCGGCTGGCCGCGCTCGAAGAGGCCCTTGCCCGCGCTGAAGCCGAACGGCGGCTGCGCGAACTCGAAGAGCTGCAGCGGGAAAAACGGCTGGCTGCAAACGGCGCCGATAGCCGGGCCATCGCCAAGTCGGCGCTGGGCAAGAACGGCATCGCGGTCAGCCCGAAGGTAAACAGCGCGCGCTCGCTGAAGGCGCGCACGGCGGAACGCATCATCGAGACAATGCGCCTTTCGCGCCGCTTCCTCAGCGGCCGGCAGTTGCCGGAGAAGGCAATCTTTGTGCTCGACCCGGCCTATGCGCACACTGCGGCCACACAGAATTTGCCGGCGGGCGGGCTCGCCGATGCTGAGCGGCGCTGTGCTGCCCTCGAGGCGGAAATCATCCCGCTGCGCCGCGAGGCGGCGCTACAAGCGGACCGCGCCGAACGGCTGGAGGCACTCGAACAAACCTTTGCCCGCGCCGAAGAGCAGCGGCGGCGCGAGCTCGAAGCGGCGCGAGCGGGCAAAGGGCTCACCGCGACCAGCGTTGACCGCCGCGCCATCGCCGCGGTGGTGTCAGGATGGACCGGCATCCCGGTCGGCCAGATGCTGGCGGACACGCTGACCAATGCGCGCTCGCTGAAGGCGCGCATGGCCGAACGCATCATCGACCAGGATGCCGCTCTCGATACGATCTGCCGGCGTATCCAGACCTTCTATGCCGATCTGGGCGAGCCGAATAAGCCGACCGGCGTTTTTCTGCTCTGTGGTCCGAGCGGCGTCGGCAAGACCGAAACCGCATTGACGCTGGCCGAACTGCTGTTCGGCGGCGCGCGCTCGCTGGTCAGCGTGAACATGTCCGAATACCAGGAGGCGCATAGCGTCTCGGGCCTGCGCGGCGCTCCGCCGGGCTATGTCGGCTACGGCAGCGGCGGCACGCTGACCGAAGCGGTGCGCCGCCAACCCTACTGCGTGTTACTGCTCGATGAGGTCGAGAAGGCGCATCCGGATGTGCTCGAGATGTTCTATCAGGTCTTCGACCGCGGCGTGCTGGAGGATAGCGAGGGTCAGATGGTCGACTTTACGAACACCATCATCCTGCTGACCTCCAATCTCGGCGCCGAACTGCTAAGCAAGATGGCCGAGCGGAACCCGACGGCGACTGCCGAGGTGCTCACCGCGGCGATCCGGCCGACGCTGCTGCGGCAATTCTCCGCGGCGTTCCTGGGCAGACTGGTCGTCGTGCCGTATCAACCGCTTGGCCGCGCGGGCATCGAGGCAGTGACACGGCTTAAGCTCCAACGCATCCAGGAACGCTTCGCCACCACCAGTCATGGCGAGCTGACCTACGATCGGCGGGTTATCGGCACCATCGCTGAGCGCGCCGGTGCGACCGAAAGCGGTGCGCGCATGGTCGACACCATCCTGACGCATTCAGTGTTGCCCGCGCTCTCCGGATGCATCCTGGATAACGTGGCCGAGGGCCGGCCGATCGCGGGTGCCCATCTGTCGGTCGCCGGCGATGGTGGCATCGTCGTTACGCTGAAACCATGAGCGGCGCGCCCCAATGGTCGCTGGCGGTAACGACTCCGCTTGGCGGCGACGCGCTGACGCTGCGCGGCCTCGAGGGCGAGGAGCATATCTCAGATCTCTTCCTGCTGAACCTGACCATGACGGCGCAGGATCCAGTCGATGCGAGCGCAATTCTCGGCAAGGCGACCTATGTGACTCTGATCGACGGCGACGGGAATAAGCGCTATCTGCATGGGCTGGTGACGCGTTTCGCCCAGAGCGGCAACGAATGCACGGCTGAACTCAGGCCCTGGTTGTGGATGCTGTCGTTGATTGCCGACAACCGCATTTTCCAGTCGAAATCCGTTCCCGACATCCTGACCGCAGTGTTCGGCGATTCAGGGTTCACGGATTACCGCAACGATCTGCGCGGCAACTATGACACGCTCGATTATTGCGTGCAGTTTCAAGAGACCAACTTTGCCTTCGTTAGCCGCCTGATGGAGGAGTACGGCATCTTCTATTTCTTTGAGCACAGCGACAGCGCGCACACGCTGGTGCTGGCCGATGACCCGGCAAGCTTCAACGATTGCGCGAACGCCGCCAGCATCCCGTTCCTGCCCCTGCCGTCGGGCGGCGACTGGTTGACCGATCTGCGTATCGAGACCCTGTCGAGCGAGGCTCGGGTCGGGGTCCAGGCCTATCAGGCCGACGATTTCAACTTCATCACGCCGAGCACCGAGTTGAAGGTCACGACCGGCAACGGTACTCGCCGCGTTTACGAATATCCCGGCCGGTATGAGAAGCTTGATGCCGGCGAGGCGGTGGCCAAGCGGCGGATCGAAGCCTATGAGGCAGTGGCCAAGCAGATCTCCGGCGCCTCCCCGGTGCGGGCCCTGTGCGCCGGCGGTGCCTTCACCCTGACCGGGCATCCGGACCCCGCGGTGAATGCACGCTACGCGTTGCGCTCGGTCGCGCATTCGGCGCAGCGCCGCGAATACAGCAACCGCTTCACTGCTTTCCCGGCGAGCGTACCATTCCGCCCACCACGCATCACGCCGGCGCCGCGCATCGGCGGCTCGCAAACCGCCATGGTCGTCGGCCCGTCAGGCAAGGAGATCTACACCGACAAATACGGCCGCGTGAAAGTCCAATTCCATTGGGACCAGCTCGGCGAGAAGAACCAGGACAGCTCGTGCTGGATACGCGTAGCGCAAAATTGGGCCGGCGTGAGCTGGGGCGCCTTCACCCTCCCGCGCATCGGCCAAGAGGTGGTGGTGACCTTCCTCGACGGCGATCCCGATCGGCCGCTGATAACCGGCTGCGTCTATAACGGCGACAATCCGGCACCGTATACCCTGCCGGACGAGCAGACCAGGACCGTGCTCAAATCCAATTCTTCGGAGGGCGGCGGTGGCTTCAACGAGCTCCGCTTCGAGGACAAGAAGAACAGCGAAGAGATCTACGTCCACGCCCAGAAGGACATGAACGTGGACGTGCTCAACGATCAGACGGTCACGATCACCCAGAACCGCGCGGTGACGATCTCGAAGGGCAACGACACCCTGACCATCTCCGAGGGCGACCGCACTGTGACCGTCAGCAAGGGCAAGGAAACCCACAGCGTGCAGGACACGCGCGCGCTGACCGTGACCGGCGCCGAGACGCATAGCAACAAGGCGGACTTTACACAGACTGTGTCAGGTAATTTCACCCTGACTGTGGACGGCGACATCACCATTAAGGCATCCGGTGCGGTGACGTTGCAGTCCGGCACGAGCATGACGATCAAGGCCGGCACTTCGCTGGCGATCAGCAGCGGAACCTCGCTCTCCGGCCAGGCCGGCACCAGCCTCAGCCTACAGGGTGCGACCACTGCCGAGCTGAAAGCCAGCGCGAGCGGCACCGTCGACGGTGGCGGGATGCTGGCGCTGAAGGGCGGCATCGTAAAGCTGAACTAAATGCTGTGAATGCGGAAACCCCGGAGGAAACCATTGAGCGGCGCGACGCGGCCGGCGCGCTGGTGGAGCGCACCACCTACCGCGCCGGCATCCTCGACGGTCCAACTACCTTATTCGGCCCCGGTGGCAAGCCGTCCGCCGAGATCGGCTTCGCCGAGGGCCAACGCGACGGCGCGATGGTGCTCTATGACGATGCCGGCGCACCGCTCGCGAGGGTCAACAATCGCGGCGGCCTGCTCGACGGACCAGCGGTGTTCTACAACGCAGGCCTGATGCTCGCAGAGATGACCTTCATCGCCGGTCACGCCGAGGGGCCGATGCGCAGCTACGCCGCCTCGGGCGCGCTCGCCACGAGCGGTATGATGCGGGCAGGCAGGCTCCATGGTGAGCTGGTGGTCTATCGTCCGGACGGCAGCGTCCAGCAGCGGATGAACTATGCCGATGGGCTGTTGGAGGGCGAGACGCTGGATCTCGACCCGGCCGGCACGGTGCGCAAGCGCAGCCTCTACAAGGCCGGCAAGCTGGACGGCCCCGTCATCGAGTATGACGAAGCGGGCCGCGCGCAGACGCGCACGCAATACGTCGCTGATAAGCAAGTGGGCCAAAAGCAGCCCGCGCCGCGGTCAGCACCGTCGAATCAGCCTCCATGGTATAAGCGGCTGCTGGGCGGGGAATAGCCGCATTGGGCCAACGCACTATCTCCGGCCTTACCCTAGGGAGAAGGTACGCTGGTCATGGCATCCAGGATCAACCAACTTCGCTTAAAGATCGTAGATATCCGCTAGCTGATCAGCAGTTAATTTGCTGAAAAGCTCATCTTCTTTTTTTCGTTCTGCTTGCGTCCGTTGGCCTCGCGGACCAGTAAACTTTGTAGGCTTTTCCTTTTCCCTCTGTTTTTTCAATTCGACATGAAGTTTCTGTGTCTGCTTAGGCGTCGTAACTTTCTTTTCCGGTGTATCGCCCGATTCGTAGCGCGCAATCCTCGTGGCAAAGTTAGCGAACGGAACATCTCCTATGGCGTCGATGTTATTCCATTTGTGCGGCAGGGTTGCGTCCATTAGATCCGATTCGGTCGCCCATTTTATATTCACTTCAGGGAGGCTCTTGCCTTCCTCTTTCAATAGCTTATGGGCTAGCTTCATTGCCTTGAGCCTTCGATTGTTAGCGCTCCAGCAGTATGCCGGGCCGTCTGGATCGCCGGGTCGTGTCGCCTTAAATACCGTTAGCGTGAACTTTGGGTTATTAACTAACTGCGGGTTAGCCACGAGTTCGTCGGCAGTAGCTTGGACTTTCTTGCCGTCATCGAAAGACTCACTAACCGCTAAATGGGTCCCGACCAAAAGATCGACAGGGATTTTTACGATGTTATCTTGCGGATAAATCTTGTACTTATCTCTCGCCTTTTCCGGCTCCTCCATCATTTGGATTGATCTGTACAGAGACTGAAAGCTCCGCGCCCGCGGCGGAATGATTGGATGGAAGGCGCCCGCAAGCTGAGCGCAGGAGGGTTGAAACTTTTGGGGCGACCAACGCGCGCGCGAGGGTTGCGCGGCGCCCGCAAGCATTCGGCTGATCGGAGCCTCCAACTGCGGATAGCCGTATTGGTTCACGCCGACCTGGGCGAAGCCCATCTCCTTGTACCAATGGGTAAGCCGTCCACTGCCGCTGTCCTGAGCTGCCAGCATCACCTTGGATTTCCCAAACCGCTGACCCGTGCGTGCGGCCGAGTCCAGGAGCAGCTTGCCGATACCATGCTCGCGATGCGCCGGGTCAACGCGCAAATCGGTGACTTCGAGCGAGGCCTTGTCATGCGCATGGACCATCACCGATCCGATCTGCCGTCCGGCCGCGCCAGCCGTCAGCCGGTAGCGGCTGGGACCGGCGCTGATGGGCGGCGAAATCCGCACTGGTGACGGCGGCTGGGCCGCACCCGGCGCCAGCTTCGGCTGGACTGCGACGCGCTGTGCTGCGGCGCGATGGCCCAGACGATCGGCCTCGGCTTCGAGCGCGCGATCCTGCACCACCGCAATGCCCCCTCCCAGCGGATTGCGCACGCGCCCAAGCCGCTGCTGCATCACGTGCGCCAGTTCATGGCCGAGCAGTTGCTGGCCTTGGACGGTATCCGGCTGATATCGCCCCGGGGCGAAGTAGATGTCAGTGCCCATCGTGAGCGCGATCGCGCCGACCCGCTCCGCCTGCGGCCCCACATGCACGCGCACGCCTGAGAAATCCGCACCCAATGCCGCCTCCATCTTGCCGCGCACGGCGTCCGGCAGCCGCCGCCCGCCGCCGCTCGCCAGTCCGAGTTGCGCCGGATCGACCTGGAACACATCGCCAGAGCTGTGCGGCTGCACGATCGGCGCACATCGAGCGAGAGCGGGGGCGGGCGGTCTCGCCTGACGCGGCATCATCGAGGTTTGCGCCACTGGCGCCGGAATTCGCGGCCGCCCGCCGATAAATAATCCCTGGATTACCTTGCCAGTCATGGTGCGATCCTCCCCATCGAGCTTCGGGGCGCCCGGCGAGCCCACTCAAGGCGTTGTGAGCACAGTGCCGGACTCAATCATTTCACCTGAGCGAGTTGTTGAGTGCGAACCTTAGCGGCATCACTTCACAGGACGGTTTACCTGTAATGGGCCCTCGTACCTGGGCCTTATAGCCAGGCAACCTTACCACCCTTAGGTGCAGGAGACGGGCTCCGCTCCCGGCGGGTCGATTGTGTGTTGAGATCTGTGTATTCAGAAAAGCCTTTCCTTCCTCGCTCGCCCGTAATCGCGTCCGCAAGCTCCTCGTCAGCCTCGATGCATTTGGGCAGCTCCCATCCGGGATAGAAGCTGGCGTGCGTGCCCTGCCTCACAACGATAGCTGGCGCCATCTTCTTTTCATTCCACTTGTTGATAGCCTTCCAGCATTTAGGGCAACACAGCCGAGAGATGTAAATAGTCACAGGATTTAGCAGGCCTTTCAGGACGATAAACTCCAGCATCTTCATCTCGGCATGAAGATTGTCAGACCAGTCTTTGCCCACCTGCGTTATACTATTAATCAATTCGGCCGACTCCGCGAAATAGACGCTAAGCTTCTTCGCGCTTACGTCAGCGTATTGTTCGCCTGGTTCAACCGTAAAGTTACTATCGACAAGTAGTGTTTTATCGTCATCAAAGGACACCTTGCCAATCGAGTTCTGGTTGGTCGTGGCAAAAATCTTTCCCTCGATTTCGACGAGCGCGACACAGACGTTGGTCTTGCTGGCGTCGGTGGCCACAAAGGTCTCGAGGAAACGGGCCAAGGTTTCCATCCGCCGAAAAAATTGATCCGCCTTATATTTTGGCGACAGCAAGTACTCCGCCTGTTCCTCTCGTAGAGCGATCTCCGCCTTCGCCGCTAGCTCCTCCTTCTCGCGCTGCTTCACAATTTTTACTTCGACGGCGGCTTTCTTGTTTTCCGCCTCGGCCTTCTTTATGTCGACGGATTCTTTTCTCGATTTTTCCTTCTGGGCTTCCTGTTTTTTTCGTCTTTCCTTCTCAGCCTGCTTTTTTTCTTCGGCGGTTTTAGGTTTGGTTTTCTTTTTACTCTCCATCAGCTGCAGCGCGGAGGATTTAAAGGCCCCCGGCGCGGCAAAAGAATTCTGCATAACCGCGGAGATTACGCGGCCAATCGGGGCCTCCAGTTGCGCATAGCCCTGCCGGTTCATCCCGACCTGTGCGAAGCCCATGCCCTTGTACCAATGCGTGAGGCGGCCACTGCCGTTGTCCTCCGCGGCCAAGGTCATTTTGGACTTGCCGAACCGTTGACCTGTACGCGCCGCCGAGGCGAGCAACAGCTGGCCGATACCGTGTTCGCGATGGTCGGGATCGACGCCCAAATCCGTGACTTCAACCGATGCTCTGTCCCTCGCATGCACCATGACCGACCCGACCTGCCGCCCACCGTCGCCTGCCGTCAGACGGTAGCTGCCTGGACCCACATTGACCGGCGCCGAAATCCGCGCGGGTGCGGAAGGCTGCGCCGCACCTGGCTTGAGCTTCGGCTGCATCGCGAGCCGATGCGCGGCGGCGCGATGGCCCAGGCAATCGGCTTCGGCCTCGAGCGCGCGATCCTGCACCACGGCGACGCCCGCTCCCAGCGGATTGCGCACCCGCCCAGCCCGCTGCTGCATCACGTGCGCGAGTTCGTGGCCGAGCAGTTGCTGGCCCTGCACGGTCTCCGGCCGGTAATGGCCTGGGGCGAAGTAAATATCCGACCCGGTCGTTAGCGCGATCGCGCCGACCCGTTCGGCCTGCGGCCCGACATGCACTCGCACGCCGGCGAAATCCGCGCCGAAGGCGGCTTCCATCTTGCCGCGCACGGCCTCCGGCAGCCGCTGCCCGCCGCCGCTCCCCAGACCCAGTTGCCCCGCATCGACCTGAACCGCGTCGCCCGCTCCGTGCGGCTGCGCTACCAAACGTCCGGCAAAGGCCGGCGCGGGCGGCCCCGGGCGGCGCGGCATCGCGCTCGGTTGAGCGACTGGTGTTGGAATTCGCGGCCGCCCGCCGATAAACAATCCTTGGATCACCCTGCCAGTCATCGTTTGGATCCTCCTCCGGCTTTGTCCGCATCGGCGGTAGACGCTCTGCCTACGAGGCGGGCGGCTGCGCTAGCTGATTTCTGTCCCGCAGCACTACCGGCCGCCAACGGCGTCGACGCGGGCTCGGGCGTTGTTGCCCGACGCTCGGTGAACATGCCGCGCTGCATCGCGATACCGCCCATCTGCAGCTTCTGCCAGGGCACGAACTTATCCTCGGGCAGCCCGGCCTGCGCGCGGAAAGCGGCGATCGGCTGGTAGGTGCCGGAGTAATTGCTCCACCAGGCCATCTCGCCGCGCTCGAATTTCGCAGTGCCGGCATAGTCCACGGGCCGCCCGCCTGCCAGTTGCGCGTGTGCGAGCTGTGCGCTGACCAGCACCGGACGGGATCGCGGCGATTCGCCGTGGACGCGGACGAAATTAAAGGTGCCGCTCGGTGGCGACAGCGTCTGGCGCTGCAGTGAACGTACATGGAAGCCACCGCCGGGGCGTGGGACGAGCTCCTCTGCGACCGCGCGTGGCGGCGGTGGAGAACGCAAGATGCGGGCGTGTGGCGTGAACGTCGCCACCGCGGCGCGCTGCACCGTGGCAGTGGTTGCCTTGCCGCGGTGCGTTACGGGCACGAGCCGCGGAAGATTAACTTTCGGCTGCTGAATGGCCACCCCTCACTGCCACCCGACGAGTATCGACAAAAACACGCTAACTCATACAGCCGGCCTGCGGCAAGGAACATTAGCGCACCCGTATCCGCGCCGTGCATCCACGTTGTGGATCCGCCACCGTGACCGCTTCAGCCGGAGGCTGAGTGGTTCATCGTGAGGGCGCGGATCACCTGCTCCATGACAGCGTCACCCTTGGCGCGAATTTCTTCGTCGGTGGCGTCCTGGATCGGATGCGGGACGAAAACCCGCGGAGCTTCGGGCAATCCCAGCGCGGATGATTGAGCCTCGGCGGCATCGACAAAGACGTCGGTCGCGATGACGACCGTCGGCTTGCCATTATTCTCGAACCATACTGTGTCGTGCAGACTGCACGTTATGCAGGCCCCTCAATCAGCGAGGCCTTCGATAACGAAGTCGCACTCCCGCAGCATCTGTTGACGCAACTCATCTGCGGCGGGCCGGGCCGGCGTCAGCTTGCGATAGTGTTTGACTTCGACGTTCGGCATCAGCTCATTGAGGCGTTGTTGCACATGCTTGAGCATCACGTCGCCGCGCGCCTTGTTGATGTCCAGCAGTCCGACAGTGCCGATTACGCCCTCCGGACGTGCCGCCAGCGAGCGTCTGACCGGCACGCGTTCGTCGGTTGGGTCCAGGATTTTCATTAGACGACCTCCTCGATTTTGCGGCTGACGGGCGTCGACACGGACGCGTCCCCATATCCATTGATTACCGAGGACCACTTTCCGGCGCTACCGCCAGCGACGATTATATGAATGTTCTTGGGACTTTTGAACTTCGGCAGCAAACGGTCGAGTTGCTCCTGCGTGCGGCCGTGCGCCAGCGCCACCTGCTCGGGCATCGCGCCGAGCCCGCCGTAATCTTCGGTCGGCAACAACTCGCGGACCGGACGCGACGTGATCTCCTGGATGCGCTTGCGCAGATCGTCCTTGGTCCAGCGGTCGCGCCACAGCGTATCGACATGCTCGGGCGAGATCACGAGCAGAACATCGCCGACGCCGTGCGTCTTAGGATGCCATCCGCATTCCATCCCGAGGCCGAGGCTGCCCGCCAACGAGCGTGCGGTGCGCGAGGTTTGATCGGCGATCTGATGCGGCGATCCTTCAAGCGAAAAGAGCGTAATAACGCTATCGTTGCGGTCGAAGCCGCGCTCCACGTGCATCGGCTCCCAGGGACTCCGTTCCTCGAATTCCGGGTAGCAGGCGCCATATTTGGCAGGCGAACCTAAGGCCGCGCGCTCGATTTCGCCGGGTCTTAAGCCGCCGAGATTGCGCAGGATCAATTTGATCGCGCGACCGATCGTGGCGTTGGCGCGGTTGCCATGACCGAGCACGTTGATCTCCATATTCATACCGATGCGTTTACGGATCGGTCCGTTGACGATCATCACCGGAGAGGGGCCATAAGTTGAAACCAGCGCGTGAGCGTTAAACTCTTGCGAGCATAGCGCCTCGGTGGCGGCAATCACGACCGGCAGGTAATCGGGCCGGCAACCGGCCATCACGGCGTTGATCGCAATCTTCTCGATCGTCACCGGTGCGTAATTGGGGGCGCAGGTTCCGACGACCTCCTGCGGGTCGCGCCGCGTACCGGTCAGCATCCTGATGACCCGTTCGGGTGTCGGCGGGATTACGGGAAGCCCGTCGGTCAGGCCCTGATCGAACATGAACTCGAACGGGTCATCGCGTTCGGCGATTTCAACCTGACGGGCGCGCAAGGGGCTACCCTCGGCTTCCGCGGTCAGGCGCTCGAAAGTTCCGGGTTCGACCGACCGCGAACCGCATCCGGGACGTAGCGCCGGCAGTTTGTTCCAATCGATAGCCGGCTGCGGCCGCCCGGTGAGTCGTGACAGCCGGCCGATCAAATCTTGCCAGTCGCCTTTATGAAAAGCTTGCCAACGTACGATTTCGGCGCTTGCGGCGTCGGCGAGAATGATCGTCGGAACGATTTCTACGTGGTACTCGAACGATACTTTAAGTGCGGTGTCGTCGAGGATTGGGACAGTCGTTCGATGTTGATCGCGCAGCTTATGATTATCCTCTTGACCGACCACCCATACGTTGATTGCGTCTCCGTAGGCGCGATAGACCGCTTCGATCACCGGCATCGAAAGATGGCAGGTTTCGCACTCCTCGCGGACGAAACACAACAACGATGCTCGGTCACCTGGAAAGGCGCGTCGCGCACCTTCCAGATCACTTAAAGAAAATGCCGCTAACGAGGTCATCGCATCGGCGGACCATAAGCCAAATTCTGATCGGTGTATTCGTGCAGCATGGGTTACGTCCATAGCATGATGGAGCGACGTCCATCCACCGCCTCGATAAGCGTGGCGGACGCCGTGTTTTCAGCTTTGTGGGTCCCGCTGAGGCGCGCCGAAGCGAAGCGCTCATCCCGGTTTACGTTTTACCTGGGAAATAGTTTGCGCTAGAAAACGCGAATCAGGAGGCGAGGCTGTAATGGATATTGACCAAGCGCTAACCGATCCAGGATTTTTCGCCAATCACGACCCGCATCCGTTGTGGCAGCAACTGCGGCGCGAGGATCCGATTCACTGGACCGCAGGGCTGGTGCGGCCGTTCTGGTCAGTAACCCGCTATGACGATATCGTCGCGGCCTTCAGCGAGCCGAATCTGTTCACTTCGAGCCGCGGACTGATCGTGCCGTCGAGCCCCGAGATGGAACAGCTTACGCCGGAAATGATGGGCGCCGGGCAGGCGATGATCATGACCGACCCGCCGCTCCACGGCGCGATGCGGCGCGCCTTTAACCGCCTCTTTCTGCCGCGCCCGATCGGTCGTTACGAGAGCCCGGGCGAAGCGCTGGTCGCAGAGATTTTGGCGGGCGTGATGGCGCAGGGCGAGTGCGACTTCGTCGTCGAGGTCGCGGCGCGGCTGCCGATGGCGTTCATCTGCGAAATCATGGGAATCCCGCGCAAGAGTTGGCCCGACCTGTTCAAATGGGGCAACATGGCGGTCGGGCAGGAAGATCCCGAGTATCAGGTCGCGTCGGGATCGCCTTTCGAAACCCGCGAGGCCGGAATCCAGGGAATCGGCGCCTATACCACCAGCCTCGCGCTCGCGCGCCGCGGCGGCGACGGCGAAGACCTGCTCAGCGTCCTCGGCAACGCCAAGCTCGGCGACCGCTATCTGACCGAGGGCGAGCTCTTTCACAACGGCTGGCTCTACACTCTGGGCGGACTCGAGACGACCCGTAATGCGATCTCGGGCGGCTTGCTGGCCTTGATTCAGCATCCCGTCGAGCGTGAACGCCTGGTGAATGATGCCGAGCTGATGCCGGCTGCGATCGAAGAAATTCTCCGCTGGAGCAGTCCGATTACGCATATTGCGCGAGTCGCGGCTGAGGATACTCAGTTGGGCGGCCAAAAGATTCGCGAAGGCGACTGGCTGGCGCTATGGATACCGTCCGGCAATCGGGACGACGCCATCTTTGATGATCCATACCGTTTCGACCTCGCCCGCAGACCGAACGAGCAGATCGCGTTCGGCAAGGGCGAGCATTTCTGCGCCGGCGCGCATCTCGCGCGCCTCGAACTGCGTTTGATGCTGAAGGCGCTGCTTCCATGGATCGGGCAGATCGAGCTGGCCGGCAAAGTGGAGCGCCTCAAGTCGAATGTGATCGCCGGCATCAAGCATATGCCGGTCCGCTTCTCGCAGACTCGCGCGGTCGCCTGAGGCTGATGGCTATAGAGAGATCAGCAAAGAGAGCAAGTCATGGCCGTATCCGAACAAGCACGCCTGGCGACGGTCGAAGAGCACGTCCGCGGCGAAAATGCGCGGGATTTGGACGTCATCATGGGCACGTTCAGCGACAGCGACAGCGCCGCGGTGCTCTACAACGGGATACCTACCATCGGACATCGCAAGATCCGCAGATCCTATGAGGTGCGACTAAACGCGCTGCCGGATTTCCGCTTCGAAGTGAAGCAACGTCACTTCAGCGCGGACAGCTTGATTGCGGAACATCTACTCTGCTTCACGGACAAACAGGGGCAACCGGTCGAAGTGCCAATGTGCATTATCTATTGCTTCAATGAGGCCGGGAAGTTGAGCGAAGAGCGAGTCTACATTGACGAGAGTAAGCTGGTTCCATAAGCCGCGCACCCTCGATGCCCTCGAGAGGTGTACCCGTTCCTTTCAGGCGAGCAAGCGGCGATCACATGAGAGTGCCGTCTACCATGCAATCGCGACGAGCAACGACGATCGCAAACGCGACGGTCGCCAGCGAGATCAAGGCACCGAGCATGACGGACCAATCGCTATACGCGAGCACAATGCGCTCGACGCCCGCGGGTAGGCGAACGCCGATAAGTCCGCCCTGGTCGATCACACTCCCCGCTCCCTCGACCAGCTTCCACTATAGGGCGACCGCAATTCGCTCAGCCAATCAATGCCCCAAGCCGCCATCATACCCACCATCAGGACGAATATGATCAAAAACCGCGATGGAAGCCGCAGGGACGACAGGATCGGCAAGCGGTCGCCCACGGCCAGAGCAAACCCGCGTCGCCTTGCGCCAGCGCATAGATAATCACCGCAGTTATGAGCCAGGGCGCCACGCGTCGCGGGCTGTTCACCGCCAGCAGAGCCGGAATCCAAAATCCGCCTATATAAGCAGAGGTCTCCCAGAAACCCCATCCATTGCTGCTACCTCGAAACAAATTTTGAACTGGCGAGAATAGACCCTCTCGAAGCACTTGAAATGTATTGACCTCGAACGCGCCCCCAGTGGGTCGTCCGTGCGCTGCGGCAAGCAGCATAGCGGGAACGCGCTTGACGCTCGCGAACCCCAGGGTGAAAAGCCCCGCTACGATCGCGGTCCGCAGCGGATATGCAGTCCGGTCCAGGACCGAGACTGAAAGCATGAGCACTCCGATCCCAATAAGGCCGTAGACCGCGGGATAGGGGCCGCATTCCAGGAAGGACAGCGCTAGAATAGCGCCACTAATCGCCGCGTAACGCGGCTGATGTCGACGTGCTGCCACCCAGCACCCGGCGATCACCCACGGCAGGTAGGCGAAACCGCACATCGCCAATATGCCGGCCGTCACTCGAACGTAGAACCACGAGCTGGTTGCAAATAGGAACGCCGCTGCAAGCGCTGCTATGGGCCGCGTCCCAGCGACGCGCGCAAGTACGTAAGCGCCGGACCATGCAATGGCGATGTAGACAGGAATCTCGAGGCGCAGTCCTATGAACGGCCCAAAGATCAACGTTAGCAGGAACCATGGGGTCAGGAAGTGCGATTGCGGATTCCCCAACATCGGCATCCCGCCGCATTTGTAGGGATTCCAAAGAGGAAGCTGATGGAAATGAACGATCGTGTTATATGGCGCCCATTGCAGCGCGAACCAGAAGTCCCAGTCGCCAAGGCCGCAGAATTGGGAAAAATGTCCCCACAGCTGATAACTGCAGAGGGCGCCGACGACGATCGCTCCGGCGCATGCCAGACAACTTTCGCCCCAGGACAGTGGCGCCAAGGCCGCTGGGTAATCGTCACCCGTCGTGAAGATGTCGGCGCCGCTTCGCTTCCCGTCTCTGATGACCGATCACGAATTGTATCCTCCAGCCACACACTACCTCCCGGCCTTCAGGAACCCGTCCGCCTGGACAACTCGCCGGAATCAACCGGCCCATTTATTCTTTTACGACGCCGTTCAGGCCGGAATGATGCGTTGGAGCCACATGAGAAGGTCGCGCAAAACCTCGTCGCGATTGATCTCGTTGAACATCTCGTGGCGGCCCTCCGCGTAGTACTTCTCACTGACATCGTTAATTCCCGCGGCGCGATAGCGCTCAGCTACCGGCTTCAGGTATTCGAGATGCTGGTTCACCGGATCGGCGTCGCCCGCCAGGATATAAATCGGAATATCGCGGCGAACTCGCGCGAGCGCAGTCGTCTCTGCAGTCCGCTCCCATGCGGACTTGGCCGACTCGCGCGAGCGCTCATTCAGGTTAAAGCCGCAGGCCGGATCCGCGACGTAGGCATCAACTTCTGCGGGATCGCGGCTGAGCCAGTCAAACGGCGTCCGCGCGGGCTCGAACGGGACGTTGAGGCTTTCGAGACCGCCCTCCCCTACCTGTTCGATCAGATGAGCGATCAGATCGGGCGCCGCGGAGCCTGACAGCACGCAACCGCGGATAAGCGCACTGTGGGCCAGCAAATAGTCCTGGGCCAGGAACGAGCCCATGCTATGGCCGAGCAGAATCACCGGCAGTCCGGGCTCACGCGCCTGGATGATCCGGGTCAAATCGGCAGCGTCGCTCACCACTCCGCCCCAACCCGGCGCACCGAAGTCGCCGTAGCTCTCCGGCGAGGGCGCGCTGCGGCCATGTCCGCGATGGTCATTGGCATAGACGTGGAAGCCCGCGCGATTGAGCGCTGCGGCGACGTGGGCATATCTGAGCGCGTGCTCGCCGAGTCCGTGCGCAATCTGGACTACCGCCTTGGCGTCCGGGCCGGCGGCCCAACGGTAATAGGCGACGCGCAGCCCGTCGCTCGAACTTGTAAACGAGAGATCTTCCCGATTCATGCACTCAACCTTGCACCGCGCGCGACCTTCGTGAGTAGCGCCGGCGTCGATTTAGCCAAGTTTGCGAAAAGGCCTAACGAAGCAGTACAGTATCGCGAGAGTCAGGTCGAGGCTTTAAACAGGAGGGCGGTCCCGTGGCAGACAATCTCTCAGGTATCAGCGACGCGATTCGGCAGGCCGGCGAGGCTTACGCACAGACCATCGCGACCTTCACCAAGGCGCTGCAAGGGCTCGGCGCACAGCCCGCCGTGGCGGAACGTGAACCCCAGGTCGAGAATTGGCTGCGGCTGGCGCGCATGAGCAAGGACGGCATCATCACCGCGCTCGAACAGGCCTTCGAGATGTGGGAGCGCGAGATTCGCCGCATGACCGCGGCCCCAGGCGCGGCGCGCGCCCCGGCCAATCCGATGGAGGCCTGGTCAGAGAACTGGCGCAAAGCCATCGAGTCCTTCGCGGGCGGCGCCGGTAACGAGGAATTCCGCAAACAGGCCGAGTCTGTGCGCACGACGCTTGCCGACGGGATGCGTGCCTGGCAGCGCCTCTGGGAGCGTGATAAATAGCTCTCTGTTAGTGGCCCTCGTTAATCGGCGCTTCTTACCTTTTTTCGGATAGATAAGGTCGCGTTCGCGCCGACTTAACCCGAAGACGTCTTCCCTAGTTCAGTCCGGATTTTCGCTGGGCTGGCGATGTGTCTTAGTCAACTCAAGCCTTCATGATTGACGCCTGTACTACAGAAGCCCCTAAGTGAGTCTTGAGAAGACGATTCGGCTCGCAGCCCGTCTTCCGCGCTTGACGTTACTCGAAATTGCGGGTGTGAAACACCCCCAAACCTCAATTGCGCTAGAATTTATTCGGCAGCGAAGCCGCTATACCAAGCTGCGGGAGCATGTATGAATCAGATTGATATCGCGGATAAGTGGGAGCAGCGGCGCATACGGCACAGCCATCAACATGCGCCCGTGATTAACGTCAATCAGGCGCTTGGCGACGTCTTGACGCCCGGCCAACGCATAGCTGACGGTCTTGCGTTGGTCATCGGTAGTTGGAAATTCATCATCGCGCAATCGCTGATGCTGGCCGCGTGGATCGCCGCGAACGTCATCGCCTGGGTCCATCACTGGGATCCGTACCCGTTCATCCTGCTGAATCTCACACTGAGCTTCCAGGCTGCCTACGCCGCTCCGATTATCATGATGTCGCAGAATCGGCAGGCGGCCAAAGACCGCCTGATGGCGGAGCAGGACTACCTGGTCAACGCCAAGGCCGAGGAAGAAGTGAAGGCAATCATGCATCATCTGGAACAGCAGGACGAGGCGATGATCGATATCCTGCGGAGGATGGAAGAGCAGCATCGCGCGGTCATTAAGGGGTTGGCAATGATGGGCCTTAACGGCGGTAGCACTCCCGCGCCTGCCTGAACTCAGTCGGTCAAATAGGCTTCTTGATTCTAGGCTTCTTGATTCGCAGGAGTTAAATGGATGTCGCTCGCCACCACCAAAGAAAGCCCGGATTCGTCGCGCGCGACTCGCTCCACGACGCCGGGTGCGGCGCTGGTCGCCCTCGGCATCGTTTACGGCGATCTCGGGACCAGCCCCCTCTACACCCTGCAGACGGTGGTGGAAATCGTCGGCGCAAAATTCACGCCCCAGGCGGCGCTAGGAATCCTGTCGCTCATCTTCTGGGCGTTGATCATCACGATCTCAGTAAAGTACTGCCTCTTCGTCATGCGCGCGGACAATCATGGCGAAGGTGGAATTCTCGCGCTGATGTCACTCACTGGGGCGACCTGGTCGGGCCGCGGGCGCCTGCTCGTCGCGATGGGGCTGTTCGGCGCGGCTTTGATCTATGGCGATGGCATCATCACGCCCGCAATCTCGGTGCTGAGCGCGCTCGAAGGGCTCAATCTCGCTACTAACTTCTTCAAGCCGCACATAGTACCGATGGCGGTCGCGATCCTGCTCGGGCTGTTTGCGATTCAGCCATTCGGAACAGCGCAAATTGCCAAAATCTCCGGGCCCGTGATGCTGCTCTGGTTCGTTGTCATCGGAGTTCTGGGAATCGGCGGCATCCTACATCATCCGGGTGTGATTGCAGCGATGGATCCGCGCTACGCAATCGCATTCCTGGCGCACAGCGGATGGGGTGGGTTCGCGGTTCTCGGCGGCGTGTTTCTCGCCATCACCGGCGGTGAGGCCCTCTACGCGGACATGGGACACATCGGCGCCAATCCGATTCGCGCGTCGTGGTATGGAGTCGTGCTACCAGCCTTGCTACTCAATTATGCTGGCCAGATCGCCTTGATGTTCGATCATCCCGCGATGAACGGTAATCCATTTTTTAAGCTATCACCGGCCTGGGCAATTTTCCCGCTGGTGGGTTTGGCGAGTGTGGCTACCATCATCGCAAGTCAGGCGATCATTACTGGCGCCTTCTCGCTTACACGCCAGGCGATGCAGTTGGGCTGGTTCCCCGGCATGCGCATCCGGCAGACCTCAGCGGATGAATATGGCCAGATTTACGTGCCCTTCGTGAACTGGGCGATGATGCTTTTCACGATCGCCCTCACGATCGGATTCGGCAGCTCGATCCGCCTCGCCGGCGCCTATGGCACCGCAGTCGCGACCACCATGGTGCTGACTACCGCCCTGCTCTACCGGGTTATGCGTCAGCGATGGGGATGGCCGGCGCCGTTGGCGCTGCTGACGAGCGGCGTTTTCCTCGTCGTGGATTTCGCTTTTTTCGCCGCCAATCTTCTGAAAATCACCGATGGCGGTTGGATTCCACTGACCACGGGCATGATCATCTTCCTTCTGATGACCACCTGGCGCGCGGGAATCGAAGCGGTCAGAAATCGGGCGGCGACTATGACCGAGCTGTCCGAACAATTCATCAGGCGCCTTCAGAAAGGCAAAATCCCGCGAGTGCCTGGCACGGCCATCTTTCTGACACGGATGGCGGACCGGACGCCGCCCTCGATGATCGCGCACCTCGAACAGATCGGGGCGCTGCCGCAGACCCTGATTGCGCTCACCGTCACTTTCGACGAGGTTCCCCGCGTACCGCCTGCCGATCGTCTCAAGCTGGTCGAAGTGGTTCAGGGCTTCTGGCACGTCACCGTGCGCTATGGCTTTTTCGAAATCCCCGATCTGCCCTTCGCGCTGCGCGTGGCCAGCGAGCGCGGCTGTCCGATTGATCTCGCAAACGCGGTTTATTTCAGCGAGCGCGACGACGTCGTCCGCAGCCGCGAGCACCCGATCCTCTCGTGGTGGCGGCTGCCCCTGTTCGCTTTCCTCTACCGTAACTCAGTGCGGTTTTCCGATCTGTTCAATTTGCCGCCGAAACAGTTCGTCCAGATCGGCCGCCAGATCGAGATTTAATCGCTCATCGAGGTGTGCGGATAATCGGGTGTTATCGGCGGCATTTCGAGGCCGGCCTGGTTGACGCGGCGCTCGAGTAGCTTCAAGTAAAGCTCGGCGAGCTCGCCGTTGTCGCGCGACTTCAAACCATAGCGAATGCAATCGTAGGTGAATCCGCTCCCCGGTGGTCCGAAGAAATTGACCGCGCGCGGAAGCCATTCGCGCAGCGCCAGATTGACCGCGTCGGCGCCGCAGCGTTCGGCCGCATCGCGTAACTCACCCGCCGCGAACAACTCGTGCTCCTCTTCTTCCGCCAGGATGATTTCCGCAGCGCGGGCGTGCGGCGCGTAGCTCGAATCCCGGTAGTTGACGCCGATCATGATGAGCCCGGTCATATCGAGGCTGACGCTCGCCATCACGAGGTCAAGTTCGTCGGCGGCGTGCTCGGCGAATTGGCGCGGCGCAACGAAGGAGGGCGCTTTGAGCGCGGTGATCATCGAGCGGTCGGCGCGCGCCTCGCTGAGACCCAATTCCTCCAATGCCGCGTATATCAGCCGGGCGTGCTTGCGTTCTTCGGCGAGATTCTTTTCGACGCTGATCAGCAGCGCGGGGTCAGTAACAAACTCGCGCGCGCGGCTATAGCCCTCGGCCGTGAGCTTTTCGGCCAACGCATGGGCCGCGAGCAGCCGAGTCAAAACCTTTTGGTAGTTGGCTTCGACGCGTCCCTGCCGGAGGTCCGCGGCCTCGAAGCTGCCGGCGGCGAATTGACGGCGCATCGGCCCGTGCTCATCCGCGCGACGGCAGGATCACGGTGGCGCTGCCCGGCGTGGTCTTTTCGCCCTTGGCGTTTTCGAGCCAAATCTCGCAATCGACCAGGTGATCCGCGCCTTCGACATATTTCTTCGTCACGCGGCCCTTGCAGACGACCTTCGTCCCCGGCTGATCCATGCCGCGATATTGCACGGAAAGCTTGCGCAGCCATCCGAGCTCGCCGGCGAAATCCGTCATGAGCTGCCCGAGAAAGGCATTCTTCAAGGCGCCGTGAAGAATCACGCCCGGCAGATTATTCTTCAGCGCAAAATCCTTATCGTAATGAATCTGGTAAAAATCGCCTGAGGCGCCCGCGTACTTGACCAATTGCTGGGTCGTCGGTTCCTTTTCGAGCGGACCAATCAGCGCGCCCACTTCGATATTTTCATAGTAGTTCTGTGGCATCGATCTCCTCCGTGGGACGCCCTCGGCTAGTAGCGGATCCCGGTCGCGCGCTGGAGCGCGCAGAGCTGCCCGAATTGATTGGTGTACGAAGTCTCGATCGTGGTGAAAACCATCGCGCCGAGCCGTCCGTCGCTTTCGCGGATGTCAGCGATTTTGGTCTGCACCGTGATGCGATCGCCGGGGCGGATCGGCGCGAAATATTCCCAGTCCGAACCGCCGTCGAGTCCGCGATTTCCCGGCATGTCGATTTTGATCTCGGGGAACGCCGCCATCATCGAGCGGCAGAAGGTCGGCGGCGCGATCATGCCGCCGAAGCGGCTCCCGCGCGCCTCCACCTCGCGATTGAACAGCGGATTGGGATCGCCGATCGCCTCGGCAAAGCGCCGAATCGCGCCGCGCTCGACCTCATAAGTACGAGGCTCCGCAGTTTTGCCGATTTGCTTGCGCACTTCATCTGTCACGTACTTGTTAGCCATAGGCTCTGGTCTAATATAAGCGGTGTGGCATCGACAAGTGCGCTGACCGAGTCGTCGTCCGGCGATGCCTCTGCAGGCGTACTGAAGCTGCGTTAAAGCTCGGAGGTTACGCATCATGGCCAAGCTCAGCCCGCAACAGATCACCGACCAATTGCAGCAGCTCGCAGGATGGGAGTACACCGACAACGCGATCCGCAAGCTCTATCGCTTCAAGGAGTTCATGGCTGGGATCCGCTTTATCGACCGCGTCGCAGAGTTGGCGGAGGCCGCCGATCACCATCCTGATATTCTCGTCAACTACACGCGCGTGACCTTCACCTGTTCGACGCACGATGCCGGCGGCGTGACCGCCAAAGATTTCGCGCTGGCGACCCAGATCGAGCGCGAATTCAGCGCGCTCTAAGCTCAGGCGCGCGCCGATGACGGTCAGCTCTTGCGCGGGACGAAGTGCTGGACGCCCTGGCCCGCACGCTCGATCTCGCGCATCAGATCGCGCAGGTCGTCGGAGTCCTCGACGAAGTCGATTTCCGACGTGTCGACCACCAGCAGGGGAGACTCGTCGTAGTAGAAGAAAAAATCCCGAAACGCCGCCGAGACCCGTTCCAGATAATCAACGCTTATGTCGCGTTCGAAATGACGATCACGCTTGCGCAGCCGCTCGAGCAGAACTTCGCCGCGCGCCGAGATGAAAACGACGAGATCGGGTTTGACCATCCGCGCGTCGAGCAACCGATAGACGTTGTCATAGAGCGCGAGTTCGTCGGGCGCGAGGTTCAGCGCGGCAAAGATGCGATCCTTGGCGAAGAGATAGTCCGAAACTGTCGCCAGTGAAAAAAGCTCCTGCTGCGCCAGCTCCTGCTGCTGTTTGTAGCGGGTGAGCATGAAATAGAGCTGGACCGGCAGCGCGAACTTGTCCGCATCCTCGTAAAAGCGCGCGAGGAAGGGATTGTCGTCAACTTCTTCGAGCACCAGGCGGGCGTTGAGCTCGCGCGCGAGCAAACGGGCCAGGCTGCTTTTGCCGACGCCGATCGGACCCTCGACGGCAATATAGCCGCGCGGCCGATCCACTCTAGTGATGCGGCTCGCGCTCGATCATGGCTCAGCCGGCTTGGGCAGGGGAAAACGTATCCGCTCCTCTTTGAGCTTCATCAGCTCGACCGTGGCGCCCCGTTCGGCGAAAGCGCCGATGATCTGCTCGACCAGCCATTCGGGCGACGACGCGCTGGCGGTGAGACCCAGTGCGGTCACCCCCGCGAGCATCGCGGGCTCGACGTCGGCGATCGAATCGACCAGGAAGGCCCGGCTGCCGCGCATGCGGGCGACCTCAACCATGCGATTAGCGTTCGAGCTCGATTTCGAACCGACCACCAGAATCGCGTCGCTGACCTCGACCAACTCCTTCACGGCGTTCTGCCGGTTCTGGGTGGCGTAGCAGATGTCGTCAGTCTTTGGCGTGGCGAGCTCCGGAAATCGCTCCTTGAGCGCCTCCATGATTTCGCGGGTGTCGTCGACGCTGAGCGTGGTCTGCGTCACTGCAGCGACACGCGCCGGGTCGGGCGCCTCCAGCGCAGCGACCTCGGCGACGGTCCCGACCAACATCACCTTGCCTGGCGCGACGCCGAGCGTGCCGTTGACCTCTTCGTGACCGGCATGGCCGATCAGGATGACGCCTTGACCCTCGGCGGCATAGCGCTCGACTTCGGAATGCACCTTCGTCACCAGCGGACAGGTCGCGTCGATCACGCGCAACCGCCGCGCGCGCGCGTGGTCCCATTCACTCGGCGCGACCCCGTGCGCACTGAAGATGACGCGCTGGCCCTCGGGCACGGCGTCCAGGTTCTCGACGAAGACCGCGCCCTCGCGCTCGAGCGCTTCGAGCACGAAGCGGTTGTGGACGATCTGATGGCGCACGTAGAGCGGGCGGCCATAGTCGCGCAGCGCGCCGCGCACGGCCTCGACCGCGCGATCAACGCCGGCGCAGAAACCGCGCGGCTCGGCCAGGATAATCTTCTCGACGGAGGTTTCTGTAGGCAGCATTCTCTCGCGTTTAATGGTCGTTTATAGTCTCCGATAATCTTGCCATCAGCCGCCAGTCTTTGCCACCCGCCCCGGCAGCAGGATGCTCCGCACCCAGAATGCTCCGCACCCAGAATGCTCCGCACCCAGGATGCTCCGCACCCAGGATACTCCACACCAAGGATCGGTCGAGGCCCGCTGCCGACTCTGCCGCCAAAGTCGACCCACCGCCATTGCCTTCATCTCTGTGACGGTTCGTGCTCGACATGCTGGCGCTCAGGATGGTCGCGCCGGTACTGCCCAAGCTGGTGCAGGATTTCGTCGGCGGCAATACCGCCCGCGCCGCGGCAATCTTCGGCCTGTTCGGCACGGTTTGGGCCCTGAGGCAGTTTCTGTGCTCGTCGATTCAGGGAGCGCTCCCGCGACTTTGATCGCGTTCGCGATGGTGCTGGCGGCCCGCGTAACGCGTCCTATTGGGTCATCAGCAGCCGGCGTTTTGTCCGAAGACTCGTCTGCCGCGCCGGTCATGCGCGACTCATCGACCCCATGATCGCTGTCTTAGCCTCGCCTGATTTGCATCTCTCTCGATGGCGAGTTAGGGACTATTTGTTCAAGTAATTGCTGCGCCAGCGCGGCGCCCGGAAGGGAGAGGCATGCGCAAACTTCAGGCAGATCTGAAGATCCTTGAAAAAGACCGGCATCGCGGACCGCAGAGATAGCCGCGACCAATGATCAGCCATACGGCTTTGCGGTGTCACCGCGCAGTATACCGCGCTGGCGCAGCAGGCGGCCGAAAAGCAAACCTCATTCACCGACTTCGTCGAGGAACTGCTGACTGCCGAACGCGAGATACGCCGGGCGCGTGCTCGCGAGATGTTCGCGCGCATCGCGGGCTTCCCCGCAGTTAAGAGCTCGATCAGTACGACTTCAACTTCGCCACCGGCGCACCGCGCAAGATTATGGAGCTGGCGAGCCTCGCCTTCGTCGAGCGCGCGGAGAACGTGGTCTTCCTGGGGCCCTCGGGCGTGAGCAAGACTCACCTGGCGATCGCACTCGGCTATCTAGCCACTCAGAAGGGTTACAAAACCCGCTTCTTCAGCGCCGCCGAGCTGGTGCTGATGCTCGAAGCCGCGCAGCGCCAGGGCCGCTATCGTGAGGTCATGCATCGCACGGTGAACGCCTACAAGCTGCTGATCATCGACGAGATCGGCTACCTGCCGATGAGCCGTGAGCAGGCCAATCTGTTCTTCCAGGTCGTGGCGCGACGTTACGAGCACGGCTCGATGATCCTGACTTCGAACCTAACCGTCGGGAGTTGGGATACGGCCTTCGCTGGTGACGGCACTCACCGTGGCGATGCTCGACCGTATCCTCCATCATTCAATCATCGTCAGCATTAACGGTGAGAGCTTCAGACTCAAGGACAAGCGCAAAGGTGGACTGCTCGCCGCCGCAGGGAAACCAGCGAAGCAACGTTTCGCAAGAAAGATCAGGATTGCGACGTTCTCCGTGAGCACACTCCATCGATCAAAAGTGCCGGCACCTTTCCAGGAGGATTGATTCGCAGATAGGCATCACTTTTGTGCTCGCCTTTGGCTAAGTCGACAAGTTTGCGTTCGTAGGAAGGCGTCGATTTCTTCGAGTGTAATGTGCGGAATTATTGAGGAAGCATCTGGCGAATAATAAAGAATCAACATAAGCACCTTATTAACGCAATCCGCAGTCGCTGATGTTACGCCGCGGCGAACGCTCGTACCATAGCGATGGCTACACGTGGCAACACCGCGGAACACTAGACAGACCGGCGACGGGGGATGATCCCCCTCGCGCTCCCCTGGTCGAGCGCGAGGGGGTGGGTCAATTTTACTTCGGCGATCTTCGACGCAGATGCTCAACTTTCAACCGGCGTTGACAACAAAGTTGTCGCCAAGGCGCTTCACGCTTCTGCTGATCAACGATCTGCTCGCCGATCTGCTCGCCCCACTCAGTCGCGCTGCCACAGTGCCTGACACATCCAGCTTGGGATACGTGTCGACTCGGCCTCGCGCCGGGATTACAACCAGCTCCGCCGCACAGCAGTCTGGGTGCTTTGGCCCCAGCCGAATACGCCATCCAGCAAGGGGCGGTCCGCCTGAGCACGCTCAGGCTCCGCGGACCGCCCCCTTGCTCCACTGCCCCAATCGGGGCACAACATTAACCCCGGACTCTACTCATAAGCGCGCCTACGTTGGGGGGGCAGGCCACCGGTCAGGTCACAGCTCCAACCCTTATTTGGGGAAGAACATACTCGACTCATCAGAGAGGGGCACGATAATGTCCTCTCAACAGGCCTTACGTAATGAAACATTTGGGGATATGATGGTACTTGACTACAGATTGGTTCTACGCTATATTTTCTTTCATGCAGACCTTCCAAGAATTGATGGCGACTTTCCCTGACGAACCGGCCTGCCGGACTTACCTGACGCTGCGGCGATGGCCGTCTGGCCCACAGTGCCCTATCTGCGGCAACCACAAGGTCTATGAGAGCACGGCGCGACCCTTCCATTGGCAGTGCCGGAACAAGACCGATAAGCACTCCAACCCTTATCGCTTCTCCGTTCTCGTCGGGACGGTTTTCGAGAATACCAACGTCCCGCTCCTGACGTGGTTCAAGGTGCTCTACACGATGTTGCAGAGCAAAAAAGGCGTTTCGGCTCTCCAGATTCGGCGCATGTTCTTTGGCGAGCGATCTTCTACACATACCGCTTGGTTCGTCTGCCATCGGCTCCGCGCGGCGATGCACGACGACGGCTTCAAGCAATTGATGGGCATCGTCGAAATTGACGAAACCTACATCGGCGGCAAGCAATCCAATCGGCATTGGAAAGACCGGCAGAAGTATCACGGTGGCGGATCGGCCAATACCGGGAAAACGACAATGCAAAACATCCGACGTATGTATCCGCATGGGATGGTCGATCACAAAGCGGGCGAGTACGTGCGCGGCGTCGTGCACACGAATAACATCGAATCGTTTTGGAGCTTGCTGAAGCGCGGCGTTATGGGCACCTATCACAACGTCTCGGCTAAATATCTGCCGCTCTACTTGGCCGAATTTCAGTTTCGCCATAATCATCGCAAGGGACGCCGATATATTCGGCCAAGCCTAGCAGGATGCTGAAGCGTCCGAACTGGCGAACGCTTCTGCATCATCCCAAAAAGAAGGTTTCGTTCTTGAGCAGGGATGGTTTAGGCGATACCTCAGTTGCAATCAGCGGCGGATACGTCTTTGCTGGTAGCGCTGCGCACGATTCTCGCGTGAATAGTCGCGTTGGCAACTAGCATTACGGCGACTAACAAGACAGTCGTAGTTAGCGTCACCTCGCCGCCTCACGCTGGAAGTCTCGCGTGTATACTAGGGAAGTGGTCGGTGTACCAAACCGCAAGTGGCGGAATGCTAAGAATCCCAGCCCACATAGAAATCACACCTGCCGTTACTCTTACTTTCACAGAGCCTCCCCATTCGACGATTCAGACCGAATGAGAGAGTGCAACATTTATGAGATGTAGTCAAATCTCGTCATATCTATAAACATTTCATCCTAACGGAGGCATCGCGCCATTCTCAGAATGCGTCATGTTCCCACGTTACGGGCTTAAAAAACTTACGGGCTTAAAAAACTTTGTCGGTGGGCTAGGCCTGTCGGAGAACAGCCCTTTGGCGCTGCTGCGAGTATTATGGCGACGCTTGTGGGGATCCCCAAAAATCGAACATAGCGTTAGGTGCCTACGTCGCGACCGTTGACCAATGGACTGAAGGTTTTGAGCCAAAATGGCGCGCAGAGTTATCATGGGAAGGTGTCGAATGTTTTGGGAGTTGTAAAGCAGTTGACGGATAGCTCCGAGCATGGCTACTCTGCCCTTTGGGCGTGTGGCCTTACCCCTTTTGATATCCCATTCGTAACTTAGTGTCGGCCGCCGTTTCGGCTCATTTGTCATCCCAAGTTTTTCCGGCCGCCCTTCATGTCCTGAGGGCGGTCGAAAAACTGTCGGGTTTTGGATTCGAGGCCGG